>NZ_CDRRQU010000031.1:0-29464 GCF_977044495.1 Cetobacterium sp.
AATAAGATTAAAAGTTGTTGCTGAAACTGAATTTAATAAAACAAAATAATAATAAAAATGGAAGAGCTTTTGTTCTTCCATTTTTATTTAATCTATTTTTTCTTATTTTTATGATTTATCTCACTTAAAAATTTAATTACTACACCTATTAACATAAATATTAGTAATCCACCATAATACAATTTAATTTTATCCAATTGTTTTATAATCGGTATTGTAAAATCATATCCTGCAAAAATAAAAGCTATAAGTGTCATAGTCGAGACTGAAATTCCAGCCAAAATAGGTATCAAATTCCCTTTTGATATTTGAAATGGCGATACATATCCTCTTCTTCTAAAAAATACATAACTGACTCCCAAACAGAAATATGGTACAATCAAAGCCATTGTTGTCATATCGTATACCCTATAATATAGCTCTTCTGCCGCTTCTCCACCAAAAGTTGTAAGTGCAATAAATAAAAATGCTAATATTGTTTGAAATATTAAAGCATTTCTCAAAATTTCATTTTTATCAGTTTTTTTTGTTAACCAATCTGGAAATGTTCCTTTAGGAGCTTCACTGAATACTCCAGCAGCTAAAGAGCTCCCCCAAAGAATAAGAGCAACTAATGTTATTAATGAATAAGCTATTCCCATTAACTTGACAAACCAAATTCCAAGTCCTAACTTATCTCCCATAAATTTAAACCCCGCTAAAACCGCATTTATTAAAGATATCTTTGAAAAATCCTCCTGCGTTCCAAAAGCCGAAACTGAAATAATTCCTAAAACATAGAGTATCCCTATCAGCATTGAAGCGACAAACAGTCCTTTAACAAAATTTTTTTCTGGATTTTCTACTTGATTCACATATGGACCAACTACTTCTCCACCTCCAAACGCAAATAATATCCACGAAAATGTTCCAAGAGCTCTAGCTAAATCAGACTTGGATGTAGTCTTTATTACAAACATTTCAGTTGTTAAATTTGTAGCACTTTGTCCTGTCAAGTGAAGATAGATTCCAGCTACTAAAAATATTAAAACTGTAAATAACGAAATATAACCTATTGGCTTTGAGAAAGCTCCTATCGCTTTTTGATATTTAACGCCAATAATCAATGAAATGACTAATGCTAGTAAAGATAAAGTGGCTGTTTGTATATTTGATATATCCGCATCTCCAAATAAGCCAAAACTAAAATATGTTGGTATTCTTGTTGCTAATGTCGGTAAATAAAATATATTTGCTATAAAATATGACCAAATTGCAAAATAAGCCATTTTTTTTCCTAATCCTATCTCTATCCACGAATATATTCCGCTTGTTCTATCCTGAGCATAGGCTCCAAACTCTGCCATTATCAAACAAAGTGGTAAAAAGTAAAACAATATACCTATTACCAACATAGTGGCGGATGACATTCCTACTTCTTTAAAGTTATTGGCAATATTTCCAAACCCAAATACTCCCAAAAATATCATCATTACTAGTGATGACACAGATAGATACTTCTTTTTCATTCTCAACTCCTCATGGTGTAATATATTCAAAACATTTTTTATAATAGCACCTTTACTAAAAAAAATCAATTTATTTATACTCTTTAACCTCTTAATTTTTAGGTATAATTTTTTGTGTAAATATTGTATAATTGAAAAAATATAATTTTTTAAGGAGTGTGAAATAATGATAAAAGTCAATGCTATCGGACAAACTTGTCCCATACCAGTTATTATGACCAAAAATGCTTTAAAAGAGATAACAGAAGGTTCTATTGAAGTTACTATAGATAATAAAATTTCTAAAGAAAATATTGAGAAGTTTTCTAAAGAGATGGGATTTTCTTTCAGTACTAGAGAAGAAAATGGAGTATTTTTCATTCTAATAAATAAAACACCTTCTGAAACTTTTCCATATAACAATACTTCAAATATTGAAAATAATACTGTTATAATTATCGCTTCTGATAAAATGGGTGATGGTGAGACTTCTCTTGGAGAAACTTTAATGAAAGGTTTTATATATACCCTTACAGAGATGGAAGTTCTTCCGCAAGCTATACTTTTCTACAATAGAGGAGTTTTCTTAACAGCTTCCAATGAAACAACTATAAAAGATTTAAAACTCCTTGAAGAAAGAGGCGTTGAAATTCTATCTTGCGGTGCTTGTCTAAACTTTTATCATTTAGAAAACACTATATCTGTTGGAAGTATCACAAATATGTATAATATTATAGATAAACAGATGAAAGCAACTAAGGTGATTAGACCCTAATGAATTCGGAAAAATTTTTGGTTATAACAATAGATTCAACCCATTTGGTTATGAAAATAGAAAAATTTCTGATTGATAATGCAATAGATGTTCGTATCATACCATTACCCGGAGAATTAAAAGCTAGTTGTGGTCTCTCCATAAAAGCAAACATTGTAGACGCACATAAAATATTAAAACTTCTAATTAAAAATAACATAGATAAAAATGTATATAATTTCTACATTTGTGAAAAAAATGGTTTTAAAAAGAATTTTTCTACTTTTAATTTTTAAAAATTTATGATATAATAGCTATAAAGTTGGAAGCGGATGTGCTACTGGTGTACTCAGCAGTCTTCAAAACTGTCTTGGCGAGTTAAATCGCTGATAGTTTCGATTCCTATACTCTTCCGACAATCTAAAGAAATTCAGCCCCACTTTAAAGTGGGGCTTTTATTTATTTCTCTCTCAAAAAATCCCTATAAATCAAATAGTAAACTGATGCTGACCAACTGAAGTTAGAACAGTGTAACCCCTCTCCAGTTTCTGGGTTGTAATTTTCTCTTATCGTCCCATTAGTCAATAGTCCTTCTGAATTTTCAAAAAGTTTTTTACTTAACTCTTGAGCCTCATTTTTATATCCATAGTTATTTAAAGCTACTATTCCAAAATATGCTTGATCCAACCACACTGGTCCTCTCCAGTATTTGACCGGATTATATTTTGGATTATCTTTTGCTGATGTTGGAAATGGTAAATATGTATTCATCACATTTTTGTCCATTATGTTTTCTACTACTCTTTTAGCTTCTTTTTTTGTAGCTAAGTTTGCCCACAATGGCATATATCCCTCTGTTCCCTTTCCTCTATTGACAAGAAGTTTTCTATTTCCAACCTCATCTATCTGTAAATCATAATAATATCCTGTTTTTTTATCAAACATATTTTCATTTACATATTCTTTAACTTTTTTTGCAGATGCTAAATATTCTTTCTTTTCACTGAATAATCCTAATACTTCTGCCATACTACTTAGATACAGTTTTTCAGCGTATAAAAATGAATTTAAATCCACTGATTCTTAGTTTATAGAGTACCCTATTAAATTATCTTTTGAATCTTTATTTTCTAAAACTTTAACACCTATATCATCTTCTCCATACCCTTCCACATCAAATCTAACAGCATTATCCATCCCGCTTTCCCATGCTGCTGCCAATATTATCTCTTCAGGAGTATTATTTAATCTATGTATCATTCCCCCATATTCAGCGATACCATTTCTGTTAAAATCCCTATTTGTGTACCACCATTTGTGATATCTTTTTAATTTTGGATACATCTCTTTTAAAAACTCCTTATCTCCACTTACTTTATAAACTTCCCAAACAGCCCATGCTGCTAAGGGTGGTTTAGAGTTCCTTTCATTCCAATTCCCACCATCACCATTTCTGTCTTCATCTTTATTATAAAAAATAGCATCTATAATCACACCTTCATCTTGAGACCTTATTTCATCATCTTTTGTTATTTGATAGTCAAAAAGAGCTCTTATATTATTTTTAGCCAATTCTTCATCAAAATTAACTGTAGCTACAGCTTGCTTCCAAGAGTCCCATGCCCAAAATCCATTAAACCACTTGTAACTTACAGATGGTGTTATCCCATCATGTTTTATAGCTCCTGCAGGACTTCTCCAATTTGTAATCAAAGTGTTGATAGATTTGACTGCAGCTATATCGTATTTAGAATTTAAACTATCTTTTTTTACAGTTTTATCTATATATTTTTGCCATCTTTTATTATTTTCAACAAAATATTTATCACCATTTTTTAATATATCTACTATTATTTTTTTCTCCTCTTCAACTTCACCTTTTGTAAATGTATATGATTCCGTAGTATAGATAACTAACTCGTCTTTAGATGGAATAATTAGAGTTTTTTCAAGTTCAGAGCTATATGAATTATTTTTAATTTTTGTTTTTACAGGTAACGAATGTTTTACTTCAAACTGCGTGTCACTACTTATTAAATAATCCCAAACTAATCTCCTTTCTTTAAAATCAACTACAACCCCATTTTCAGTTTTCTTTAAAGAATTATTAAGAGTTATGTAGTCATATTCTTTTTTCTTTTCATTCCATTTTCCTAATCTGTCGTATAATTTACCAGACCAACTTAAATTTATATCTAAACTCTCATCTGTTTTATTCCTTATAATTGTCTTTATAAGAGCTGTTCTGTTTGTCACAAAAATAAGCTCTAGTGTTAAATCTATATCTTTCAAACTATAATTTTGAATCAATTTTCCCGGTACGTAGTCAAATTTTACTTTACTTTTTGATAAATCATATTTTTCATTTGTTATTTTATTGATAATTTCAATTTTATTAAAACTATCTGATAGATTCACTGCATATTCTTCTGCTAAATAAAATGGACCTGCGAATCCTCCATACATAAAATATTTCCCATATTCTGGCTGATAATAGCCGTGCCAAGCTCCCAAATCTACAAAACTATTTATGTAATTTGTTCCTGACTTATCTGTCTCTTTTCTAGGAGCAAAATATGTAAACTCTTTTGGTTCTCCTTGAACATTAAGTATATTCTTATAATTTTCTCTACCAATACTTTTGTTGATCTCTCTCTCTTTTGTTATACAACCAAAAAGTAAGAAACTAACTCCCCCTAAAACTAAAATTTTTTTCATGTTTTCTCCCTCTACAAAATTGACAGTACGAATATTAAAGTTATTCGTACTATCCAAATTTTTATGCTAATTCATTAGATTTATTATTCTCAATTTCCAATATTTTTCTTTCATAACTGTTATATTTCCATAGAGCCCATCCCATGAAAATTACAACTCCTCCCACATTATACACTAATGTCAATATAAAGCTTTGTCCCTCTGGAAAAATAGCCGCAATAAACGCTACTGAAAATATACATAACAAAAATGTTGTCACTATCAGTCCAAATTTTCTAGATCCCATTTTAAAATCTCTTTCCAAGTAATCCTTATTGAGTCTTAAATTAAAATATGCAACCATTATAAATAGTGGTGGTAAAAGTGATGTAGCTGCTGTCATATTTATGATAATTCCCAATAATTCATTTATATCTCCAGAACCTAATGCTGGTATCAAAAGTAGTGGGATTACAATCAGGAATTGAATCCATGTAGCCTTCTCTGGAATCCCATATCTATTTAAAGCCACTGTCTTTTCTCCAAACATATCCTTTGGAATCTCTGAAAAGAAAACTTTCACTGGAGCTGATGTCCAAACTAACAAGGCACCCAAAGCACTCGCTAACATTACAACTCCTATAAAATGATGAATTAATTTTTGGTTTATTCCAAAATGGTTTCCAAGTCCTACAAATACTTGAAAAATCCCTGATGCGTAAGACAATTGCTCTTGTGCAACAAATACATTTACTAGTAATGACCCCACCGAATATAAACCACCAATCATTATTCCTGCCACAACTATCATTTTAACAAAAGCCTTTGATCCACCTTTTAAGTCATTTATATATACTCCAACAGCCTCAGAACCACCTGCTGCAAAGAATATCCATGCCATAGTTCCCAAAAACTTCCAATTAAATGTTGGTGTCATAGCTTGAATTGTTATCGGGGTCGCAGGTTGAACCCCACCCAGTAGTGCTCCTCCACAAAGGATAATAAAAGCAAATGACATAAATAACATCAATGAACTTCCAAAGCTAGTAATCTTCCCAATCCATTCCGCACCTCTAGTAGAAACCCACGTTGATACGGTAAATATCAGTATTGATAACACTGATATTGTCATTGGTGTAAACGTGTATTCATATCCCCAAAATGCATACGAAGTATAAATTAAAATGCTTGGAAGTAACGACGTAAAATAAAATAAATTTACAAACCAATATGCGTATGCACTTAAAAATGCCCATTTTGGACCTAAAGATGATTTTACCCATTGATAAACTCCTGATTCAGATTCTTTATTTAAACTGACAAATTCTGATATAATAAAAACAAATGGTATAAAATAAAACAATGTTGCAAATAAAAATCCAAGGGTCGAAGCCATTCCAATCTCTATATTATTATTTATTACATTTCTAAAATTAAATACAGCTGCTATTGTCATCGATAACAATGAAAATTTTCCTATTTTTTCTCTTGTTGACATATACCCCTCCATCATACTATTTATTTAACAAATAATTATCTTCAACCGTTACTTTTAAAACTACTTTTCTTAAATTTTCCGCTCCTTTAAATCTAAAAGCTTCATCATTTTCAATTATTACTAAATTTCCGGCTACTAGGTTTACTGTCTCCCCATTACCACAAAAATATTCTGTATCGGTTTCATCAGAGTAGTCTTTTCTTACATCTAATTTATTTTTTTTAGAAATTTCCAATATTTCATTTCCTTCTATATAATAATGAATATCCATATATCTTCTATGCCCCTGTAAATCTAATTCATCTTCATGATCTTTTGTTTTAAACATATAAACTAAGGAATCTCCAATACTGTGATATCTATTTTCTTTTATATTTGATATATTTTCGATAGCCTCTTTACATCTAATCCATTTCTTTCCACTTCTAAATATATCTTTAAATTCATCAAAACTATTTAAAATTAACATCCACTCCTCCTTAATAACTATATTTAGATAACTCTTTACTTTTTATACTTCCAGAACTGTAAGGCAAAATTGAGAACTCATATTCAAAATTATCCATATAAACTCTATACGTATCTAAAATTTCCGACCCCCATGAATTAGAACCTAATCCAAGAACTTTATAGTCTAAATTTAAAGTTATATAACTAGCTTTTTCTAATTCATTTATATGTTGAGCTCTGTATATATTTTCTTGTGTAAAATTCCAAGCACTGAAATTGAGAACGTCTTTAGCTTTTACAAATATTCCCTCTCCAAAGTGATTTGTTAAAGATACCCATTTTATATCTTGTCTATTTCCATTATCTTGTGGAAATGGATAATTTGTAAATAACTTATCAACAGTACTTTTATAAATTCCAATTATATTAGAAACTTTACTGTCTTGATAGTTCTCTCCCGGTCCTCTGCCATAGTATTCTACATTTTGGTATTTTTTATTAATTCCCATCTCTATTCCTATTTTTGGAATAATATCATTATATTCTCCATATTTCTCCCCTGATAATTTGAATGTTATATATCCGTTTTTATTTATTTCATAAGTATAGTTACATCTGATTCCAAAATTAAATACTGGTGGGGCAACTAAAGATTTAACTGTTATAATAACTTTATCTTCATATTCTTTTATATCTAAATTTCTAAATTGCTCCTGTAAAATCTGCAAATGATTAGGAATCCATAAATCGTTGTGTTCTTGTTTGTGGTTATCTATCATAGGCTTAAAGAAATTTAATTTAGGTGATTTTTCTGTAATCTCTTCACCACTACATATCCAACTTTCTAATTTCCCATTTAATTTTGAGAATCTTATTTCAAAATTAAAACCTTCGATTGTTAAATCTAATTTACTATCTTTTATAGTTAAGGAAGTACTATTACTCGATTCATATCTCTCTTCGATTATTTTTCTGTCTTGTAATTTAAACTGATATATTCCTAGTTCATAATTTTCTGAGCTATATAATGTTTTTGAATCTTTTTTTATTTTAAAGTTTATATAAATTTCTCTATCATCTACAATCTTTTCGTCCAATTGTATTTTAAATATCTCATCTGGATTTATATCTAATTTTTTTATATTTCCTTGAGATAAAATATCACCTTCAGCTACTATTTCGTAATGAATAGTTATATCATCTAAATTTATATACCAATATTTGTTTTGAATTTCAAATTCATTCTTATTCTTCGTACCTTTAATTTTTACAGGACATATGACTTGCTTGTACTCTTTTAATCCTGGTCCTGGAGTCTGGTCAGAGAATATTAACCCATCCATACAAAAGTTGTAGTTATTTGGATAATCACCATAATCTCCTCCATATTTATAAATCTCTTTCCCATTTTCAACAAACTCTAAAATTCCATGATCACACCATTCCCAAATATAATGTCCTTGTATATGATCGTGTTTATAAAACACATTCTGATATTCTGTCAGTCCTCCTGGTCCATTACCCATAGCATGAGCATACTCACATATGATTCTTGGCTTATCCATTGGATATTCTCCAAAGTAATTCATCATTTGAACTCTGGAATACATTGTACTTATAACGTCTACAACTTCCCCATCTCTATCCTCTTCATAATGCACTAATCTGGTATTATCAAGTTCCTTTGCTCTTCTACACATTTCACGAATATTAACTCCGTATCCTGATTCATTTCCTAAAGACCACATTATTATACTTGGATGATTTTTTTGGGCAGCTATATGCCTCTCTATTCTTTCAACATATACATCTCTCCACTCAATATCATCAGTTATCATACTTAGATTCCCAACATTAGCAAAGCCATGCGACTCAAGATCTGTTTCAGCCATAACAAACAATCCATAGATATCACACAACTCATAAAACCTTGGGTCATTAGGGTAATGTGCTGTTCTTACTGAATTTATGTTATGTTGCTTCATTAAAATAATATCTTTTTCAGCTCTATCTATATTTATAGCTCTTCCACTTATATGATCATTGTCATGTCTATTAACTCCGTGTAGCATTAAATATTTTCCATTTATATAAAACAATCCATTTTTTATTTTTATCTCTCTAAATCCCACTCTTTGTGGTACTACTTCTAAAACATCATCTTTTTCATCTATTAATTCTAATATTAAATCATATAAATCGGGTGTCTCTGCAGTCCACTGTTTTGGATTTTTTATTATCTTTTCCAATGTTAATTTTTTTATTTTATCAATTTCTAAACTCTTAATTATTTCCGAAAAGATTAATTCGTTCTTATCAAATAAAGACCATTTTAATTTATAATCTTTTTTTATAATTTCATCTAAATTTTCTAATTCTATATCCACTTTCAATGTTGCATCAGTATAATTTTCATCAAAAATTGTTTTTATAAAGTAATCTTGAATATGAATTTTTGTTTTCCCAATTAGATAAACGTCTCTAAAAATACCAGCGGTCCACCACATATCTTGGTCCTCTACGTATGTTGAATCTGCCCATTGCAAAACTTTTACTGATAATAGATTTTTTCCACTTTTAACATATTGTGATACATCAAACTCAGATGCCAATCTACTACCTTTACTAAATCCAACATATTTTCCGTTTATATAAACCTCAAAATATGTTTCTACTCCATCAAACTTTATTATAACTTGCTTGTCTTTCCAATTTTCATTTAAAACAAAAATTCTTTGATAAGCTCCTGTTGGATTATCTGTTGGAACAAATGGTATATCTATTGGAAAAGGAAATCCTTCATCTGTATATTGGAGCTTTCCATGTCCTTCAAATTGCCACATATTTGGAACATTTATTTTTCCAAAACTTTCAATCTCTTTACTATAAAACTCTTCTGGTACTAAAAATGGATTTTCAAAATATTTAAAATTCCACTGTCCATTTAAAGCCATAAAATTTATACTTCTATCCCTCTCATATGTCCTAGCTATCTCTTTATTTTTATAACTAAAAAAGTATGCTCTCTCTCTCATCCTATTTTCATTAGTTTTTTTATATTTTCCAAATTGTTCATATTTTATATATAACCTCCCAATTAAGTTCTTTTAATTTTTTTTTATTACATGAGTCGAGTATACAACTTTTAGTATTCTTTGTCAATTTTTTAGTAAAAATTTTAGTAAATTTTTTACTAATTAAACTTTTAATTATTGCAACAATGAAAAAATATGATACTATATAATCAAGAATATATTTATAAATGGGAGGCCATATGGCAACTTTAAAAGAAATTTCAACTTTAACTGGGCTATCTTCTGCCACTGTTTCAAGAATTTTAAATAATGATTCCACATTGTCTGTTAAAGATGAAACAAAAAGAAAGGTTTTGGAAGTAGCTGAAAAAATTGGATATAAAATATCTTCAAAAGCACACTTACAAGAACAAATACATTTTTTAGCTCTTTTTAATTACAGCGAAGAACTGGAGTTTAATGATCCATATTATTTATCGATTAGGTTTGCTATAGAAGAGGAGTGTAAAAATTTAGAAATAACTCTTGAGAAACTCTATAATGGTAATACTGATTCTGCTGAAAAAAAATATAGTGGTGTTTTATGTATTGGACAATTTTCTGGCACTCAAATAAAAAAAATTCAAAAAATATCTACCAACATAATTTTTATAGATTCATGTAACAATAAAGAATTTGACTGTATAACAGCAGATTTAAAAGATATTTCAGAGTGTATTGTGGATTTTTTTATAAAGTGCAACTATAAAAAAATTGGATATATTGGTGGTCGTGATTTTGAAAATATTTTAGATGAAAGAGAAGAAGCCTTTATAAAATACTCTCTTCTCAAAAAAGTAGTTGATGAAGACAATTTTTATGTTGGGGATTTCACAAGTAGTTCCGGCTATAATCTTGCTAAAATTATGATTGAAAATAATAATTTACCAGATGCTATTTTTATCGCTAATGATTCTATTGCTATCGGTGTTTTAAAAGCTTTAAATGAAAATAAAATCGAAATTCCAGATAAAATTGCCATTATAAGTATAAATGATATTCCAGCATCAAGTTTCACATACCCAGCCCTTTCAACAATTAAAATACACTCAGACTTAATGGGAAAAGAAGCTGTTAGAATTCTAAAAAATAAAATTGAAAGCAATAGAACAATCCCTTTAAAAATAACAGTTCCTTTCACATTAATTTTAAGAGAAACAACTAAAAATATATTTTAAATAAAAAATCCTTACCATACTTTTTTTATTATAGTATAGTAAGGATTTTTTATAATTTTTATGGAATATCGTACCCCATTCCATTTACTAGTATTTCAAACCATTCTTCTCTTGTTAACTTAACATCACATGCTTTCACTGCATCCTCTAATCTTTCTATTTTTCCACTTCCACAAATTGGCATTAAATTTGCTGGATGAGATAGATGCCAAGCATAAACTATTGTATCAGATTTACAGCTATATTTTTCAGCTAATCTTTCTAAAACTTTTCTTAATTCTACTGCATTTTCAGCTGCAGAAATAAAAATTTCGCCTCCTGCTAAAGGAGACCAAACCATTATTGGCATTCTCTTTTCTTGCATTAAATTTATTGTTCCATCAAAAAAATGCTGAGTTTTTAGCGGTGATAACTCTATTTGATTAGTCACTAATTTAAAATCTAACCTACTCTGTAAAAGATTATAATCTGATGGTAGGAAATTGGAGACTCCCCACTCTAAAACTTTTCCTGCTTTTCTTAAATCTGTTAAAGCTTTTGCTGTTTCATCAGCGTTCATATACATATCAGGTCTATGAATTAATACCAAATCTAGATATTCAGTATTAAAATTCTCTAAAGATTTTTCTACACTTTTTACTATGTGCTCATAACTTGTATCATAACAATGATATGTATTTTCAGGCATATTTTCTGATACTAATTTTATCCCTACTTTACTTACTAACTGCATTTTTTTTCTCAATTCTGGTTTTAAAGCTAATGCCTCTCCAAATTTCTTTTCACAAGTATAATGTCCATAAATATCTGCATGATCAAACGTTGTTACACCTAAATCAATTGCTTCTTCTAAATATTTTAATAGCTCCTCTTTTGACATTTTCCAACTCTTTAAACGCCAAAATCCCAATGCAATTTTTGACATTTTTAATTTGTCACTTACCTGTATATATTCCATAAAAACCCCCTTATATTAATTTTGTTATATTCAGTATATTCTTAAAATATGTAATTGTCAAAGTAAACAAAAAATAATAAAAAAGAAGACCTTGGGAACGGTCTTCAATTTTTAACTAATTTTTTGGTTGGCGTAAATAACAGCATTTACCCCTATAGTCTATATCAAAATTATTTGTTTGTCAAACTTTTTATATAAAATATTTTGTAATACATTAATTTAGTCTAGAATAATCATTGTTTTTCTCTTGCTTCCTTACTAAAAAACTATTGAAATGTTAAATGAATTATGGTATGATTCTTCCTAAGCAAACATTCTTAAATTCACTGAATGTCAACTTATATTATAAGTTTACTCTAAGAATAGTTTAAATGTGATATACTTTATCCTTGCATAGTGTTTCAAGGAAGATTAAAGAATTACTCATATATATCCGTAATACGGTCGGAAGTTTCTACGGCTAACCTTAAATTAGCCACTATGGGTGAAATAAATAGATTTTTTAGTCTAATTTTTTAGATTATCTATTTTTCACTTGTATGAAGATGAAAAAGGATAATCTTTTTTTATTTTCTACAATTAGTTTAATCCCTACCATATATTTGAGTAAAATTCAAAAAAAGAATTTTAGGAGGATTATTATCAATGAAAAAAAACAGATCACCTTATCACTTAGACGGAGTTCCAGAACTAAAAACAGCTTTACCTTTAGGTTTACAACATATCTTAGCAATGTTTGTAAGTAATATCACACCTATTATAATTGTCGCTGGAGTTCTTGGAATATCATCTGAACAAAAAACACTTCTTATTCAAGCTTCCATGTTCATTGCGGGCTTAAATACTTTAATTCAAGCATACACTCTTGGTCCCATAGGAGCTAAATTACCGATTGTTGTTGGAACTAGTTTTGCTTTTGTTCCTGTTGCTATTTCTATTGGAACAAGATATGGTTTCGAGGGAGTATTGGGTGCCGCTTTAATTGGAGGTATATTCGAAGGGCTTTTAGGTCTTATTATAAAAAGAGTGAGAAAATATTTCCCGCCTATTGTTACAGGTGTTGTTGTTCTTTCTATTGGTCTTTCACTTTTACCTGTTGGTATAAAAAGTTTTGCTGGTGGTGTGGGAGCTCCTGATTTTGGTTCTATTGAAAATTTACTTATTGGAACTATTGTTCTAATTACAGTTGTTTTCTTTAAACAATTTACAAAAGGAATTTTAAGCACTGGTTCTATTTTTATTGGAACTATTGTCGGTTTTATAGTAGCTCTAATATTTGGAAAAGTAAATTTACAGCCACTTATCCAAGCCGATTATATAACTGTACCTAAGCCTTTAATGTTTGGATTTACATTTCATTTTGATGCTATTCTAGCAATGATTTTAATGTTTATTGTTTCTGCTGTTGAAACTGTTGGAGATATGTCTGGAGTTACTATGGGAGGTGCCGGTAGAGAAACAACTGATAAAGAGCTATCGGGTGGAATTCTTGCTGATGGACTTGGAAGTGCATTAGCTGCAGTATTCTCTGTTCTACCTACAACATCTTTTAGTCAAAACACTGGTATTATTGCTATGACTGGTATTATGAGTAGATTCGTTGTTGCTACTGGAGCCATGTTTCTAGTTATTGGAGCTTTTATCCCAAAAATAGGTGCTCTTTTTACGATTATTCCCGCTAGTGTTATTGGCGGAAGTTTAGTTATGGTTTTTGCTATGATTTCAATAAGTGGTATTAATTTAATCACTAAAGAACCTTTGAAAGGTAGAAATTCCGTTATATTAGCTGTTTCGCTAGGTCTAGGCTATGGACTTGGAAATGTTCCCGAGGCTTTAACTATTTTTCCTGAAAGTATAAAGCTTATATTTGGTGGATCTGGAATTGTTGTTTCTGGAACAATTGCTGTGTTTTTAAATATAATCTTACCTATAGAAAATGAAACTATTGAAGAAGTTAATTTAGCTAAAAAAGTTGCATGATAAATTGGATTAATTGGAGGTTTTAATTTGTTTTCTTTTTCAAAATTTTTTCTAGCTTCTTCCCTTGATGAAGCTTATTCAGAACTTTTAAAAAATAAAAAAAATATTATTCTAGGTGGAACTTCCTATTTAAGAATGGGAAATACTTCTTGGAATACAGCTATTGATTTATCAAATTTAAATTTAGATTACATTTTGGAAAAAGATGATTTTATTTCAATTGGAGCTATGACTAATTTTAGAACTCTTGAAACTAATTCTCTTCTTAAAAAGTATTTTGGGCAAATTTTTAATACTGCTTTAAGCGACATTATTGGAGTACAATTTAGAACAAATGTTACTGTTGGAGCAACAGTTTTCAGTAAATATGGTTTTTCTGATTTAATTCCAGTTTTACTAGCTTTGGATAGTAAAATTAGGCTTTTTAATAGTGGAGTTTTAACATTAGAATCATTTTTAAAGGAAACAGATGTTAGAAAAGATATCTTAGTCGAGATCTTAATACCAAAAAAAATTTATAAAATCTCTTTTCAATGTGTAAGAAAAAGTAAAACTGACTATTCTATAATAAATCTAGCTGTTTGTAATTTTGATAATAACATAACTATTGCTGTTGGAGCAAGACCAGGAAAAGCTATGCTAGCTAAAAAAACTATGGATATATTTAATAGCAATGAAAATACCGAAAACAAAATCACTAACGCTATTAAATGTATTTTGACCGAAGTTCCTTTAGACTCAAATATGAGAGGGTCTAAATCTTATAGAGAACTTCTTTTAACAGCATTACTTAGAAAAGGAATTCAGGAGGTTTTAAATTAATGTTATTGACAACTACTATAAATGGTAGAAAAAAAGAGCTTCTCATAAGAGATAATGACTATCTACTTGATGTTCTAAGAAAAGAGGGATACCTGAGTGTTAAAAGAGGATGTGATACTGGAGCCTGCGGATTGTGTACTATTCTTTTAAATGGTTCTCCTATCCTTTCTTGTAGTACTCTTGCAGCTAGGGCTCAAGGAAAAGAAATTTTCACAATCGAAAATTTTCCAACAGAAGCAAAAAAATTTGCTTCTTTTATGGCCAATGAAGGAGCTGAACAATGTGGATTTTGTTCTCCAGGATTCACATTGACTGTTATCGCAATGTCGAAGGAGTTAGAAAATCCTACCGATAATGAAATCATGCACTATTTAAACGGAAATCTCTGTAGATGTAGTGGATATATGTCTCAACTTAGAGCAATTAAAAATTTTCTGGAGGCAATAAAAAATGAAGGTTGTTAATAGGTCGATGAAAAAGGTTGATAGTATCGGAGTGGTTACAGGAAATCCAGCTTATACTGACGATTTGGTTCTAAATAATAATGTTTTGACTATTAAACTATTGAGGTCTCCTCACGCTTTTGCTAAAATTAAAGCTATTGATACGTCAATAGCTTTAAAAGTACCAGGTGTTGAAGCTATTTTTACACATAACGACACTCCTAAAACTAGATTTACCCTAGCTGGACAAAGCTTTCCTGAACCTTCTCCATATGATAGAAGAATTCTTGATGAATATGTGCGATATGTTGGAGACCCTGTAGCAATAATTGCAGCTGAAGATGAAAGAACTGCTAATAAAGCTATGAACTTGATTAAAGTTCAATATGAAATTTTAGAACCCATTTTAGATTTTGAAAAATCTATCGACTCTCATATTATTATTCATCCTGAAGAAGTTCACACCAATTTTGAAATTGGATATGAAAGAGAAAGAAACATTGCGTCAAAAGCCTATGCTGAGAAACCCGGCGTTGATGAAGGTTTTGCAAATAGTGACATTATTCTTGAGAGAACATACTATACTCAACCACAGATACACGCTATGATGGAAACTTATAGATCTTACAGCTATTTTGATGTCAATGGTAGGCTAACAACAATAAGTTCAACGCAAATCCCATTCCATGTTAGAAGACATTTGGCTAGGGCATTAGAAATACCTAGTAGTAAAATAAGAGTTATAAAACCTAGAATTGGCGGTGGATTTGGTGGTAAACAAACAGCTATTTGTGAAATTTATTCAGCTTTTGTTACTTTAAAAACTGGGAAACCATCTAAAATAATATATAACAGAAAAGAAACTCATACTTGCACAACAACAAGGCACGCAATGAAATTAGATGTTAAAATAGGTTCAGATATGAACGGAAATATTAAAGCTATTGATATAAATGTATTGTCAAATGCTGGTGCTTATGGCGAACATGCTCCAACTGTTACTTCTCTTGTCTCATATAAAACATTTCCTCTTTATGACACTGTTCCTATGAGATTTAATGCTAATATTGTTTATTCTAATACAATGAACGCCGGTGCTTTTAGAGGATACGGAGCTACACAAGGAACCTTCGCTGTGGAATCTATTATTAATGAACTGGCTCATCATTTAAATCTTGATCCTACTGAAATTAGAATGAAAAATCTCGTTGAACCAAATGATAATAACTATATTACAAGCGGAAATATAAAAAAATGTATTGAAATTGGTAAGGAAAAATTTAACTGGGCTGAAAGATCAATTCCTAGAGAAGTAACTCCCAATAAAATTAGAGCCGCTGGAATGGCTGTTACAATGCAAGGATCAGGAATAGCAGGTATCGATACTGCTGCTGCAACAATAAAACTTGGAGACAGAGGTGACTTTAATTTAATAGTAGGTGTCACTGATATGGGACAGGGTTGTGATACTGTTCTTGTTCAAATGGCTGCTGAAGTTTTAGAAGTTCCTATGGATAGAATTTCTATTTATTCAGCGGATACCGATCTATCTCCATATGACCCCGGTGCTTATGCTTCTAGCGGTACCTATGTCACAGGAAATGCTGTGGTTATTGCTGCAAACAACATGAGAGAGGAAATTTTAAAAGGTGCCTCTAAAATGTTCAACGTCGAAATTGATGATATCGACTACTTTGGTACTGAATTAAAAATAGCTGATAAAATCATATCTTTACAAGAATTTGCACAGCGTTCCATCTCTTTTGAAGGAATGAATCAAATAACTACAACAGGAACTTGGGGTGGAAAAAGTTCACCACCACCTTTTATTGCTGGATTTGCTGAAGTTGAGGTTGACACTCTAACGGGAGAAGTTGAAGTTACCGATTATTTATCTGTTGTTGATTGTGGAACTCCAATTAACCCAAATTTGGTTCGTGTTCAAGTGGAAGGAGGAACTGCTCAAGGAATTGGTCTTGCTCTTTTTGAAGATATAAAGTATGATAAAAAAGGAAGAGTTATGACAGATACTTTAATGCAATATAAAATCCCTTCTAGGCTTGATTGTAAAAATATAAGAGTTGAATTTTCAAATTCCTATGAAAAAACAGGTCCCTTTGGAGCAAAATCTGTCGGTGAAGTTGTTGTTAATACTCCCGCTCCTGCAATTGTGGATGCCGTATATCGAGCAACTAAAGTTAGAGTTAGAAACTTGCCTATAACATCCGAAAAAGTTTTAATCGGGCTTTTAAATATATAAAGCTATTCAAAGTGGGAGGAAATTTTTATGCCAGAACTTTTCAATCTCATCAAAGGAGATATTATATCTATCACTGGAGCAGGTGGAAAAACTTCATTGATGTTTTATTTAGCGAATAAATTAAAAAAAAGAGGAACTGTCCTAATAGTTACAACCACTAAAATCTTCAAACCAGAGAACACAGAAAATAATAGTTTTATTTTCATATATCCTGAAGAGATTGATTCTATATCTCCTCAGGATAATTTTATACATATTTTTTGTTCCAAAATTCAAAATAATAAAATTGCTTCCATCTCTTTTGAAGATTTAGATAAATTAAAAAAATATTTTGATTTTATTTTAATCGAAGCTGACGGAAGTGCCAATAAAGCGCTAAAAGGTTGGAAAAATAATGAGCCTGTTATTTATCCAAATTCATCTAAAACAATTGCTATTGTTGATATTACAAGTTTAGGTAAAGAAAAAAATGAAGATACTATACACCGATTTGATCTTTTTCAAAGGCAATATTTTAACTCCAATAAAATTATTGAAAAAAATGATTATATAGATTATATTAGTTCTAATCACCTTTTTAAGGGGTTCTCAAATGAAAAAATACTATTTTTTAATAAAATCGAATCCATCACTTTATTTGAAGAATTTTTTAATATTGTAAATAGCATTAATATCACCTCTAAAATCTATTTTGGTTCTATTTTTAAGAATGAGTTTTTTATTTTTAAAAATATTACTCCAATCGTTTTAGCTGCAGGTTTTTCAAAGAGGTTTTTAGGTGATAAGTTAACTTTTAAACTATCCAATGGAAAAACTATATTAGAACAAACTCTCTCAAATATCTCTCAAATAAAGTTTAAAGAAAAAATAGTTATTGGGAAAAACTCTTTTCATGATAAGTTAAGCTATAAATATGGCTACTCCTATATAAACAACCCCAAGCCAGAATTTGGTCAAAGTTACTCTGTTGTATTAGGAACTTTGAACGCATCTTTATCTGGCTATCTATTTATTCCAGGAGATATGCCTTTTCTGACAAAGAATACTCTACTAAGATTGATTTATGAATTTCAAAAATATAATCAAATTATAGTCCCATTTATAAATGGAAGTAAAAAAGCCCCTGTGCTTTTTCCAAAACGTTACCGTAATGAGCTGATAAATCTCAAAGGTGATAGCGGAGGACGTGAAATTTTAAAAAAAGAAAACTTTATAAGATATGATTTTAGAAATTCTAAGGAATTTTTTGATATAGATACACAAAATGATTTAAAAAAATTAAAAATTTTGGAGGAAGATACATGAAATTATTAAAAGAATACATAAAAAAATACGGGTCAGTTACTGATAGCTCTATCTTAAAAGTGGATAGTTTTATTAATCATCAAATAGATCCCATTTTAATGATAGAGATTGGAGAAGAACTAAAAAAGCGTTTCGCTAAAAAAAATATAAATAAAATCCTTACAATAGAGGCGTCTGGAATTGCAATTGGTATTGCTGCTGCTTATGCTTTTAAAGTACCCATGGTCTTTGCCAAGAAGAAAAAACCCTCTACAATGGGCGACGCCTACAATGCAACTGTTCACTCTTTTACAAAAAAAACCGATTATAATATAACTGTTTCTAAAGAATTTCTGTCTCCAGAAGATCATATTCTTATTGTTGATGACTTTTTAGCTATGGGGAACGCCATCATTGGTCTTAAAAATATAATCGAACAGGCTGGCGCTTCTCTTGAAGGTGTTGGAATAGTTATCGAGAAAGGATTTCAACCGGGTGGAAATATATTAAAAGAGCAAGGAATCCATCTTGAATCCCTTGCTATTATTGAATCATTAGAAAATAATACCATTATATTAAAATAACTATGTTACTAAAGCCGGAAAGAATCCCAATATTATGAAAACAACAATAATTATCAGGATTCTTTTCCTCTCTTTCTTTAGAACTTCGTCCCCATTTTCTATTACTCTTTCTTTAGAATTTCTAGTCCAAATTAAATATCCCAATACAGAAGCCGCTATATACCCAATAATATAGCAAATTACATCTGCTCCATCAAAAGTACCTATAAAGGTACCATGTCCCCCATAAACTCCCTGAAATACTTCTACTCCAATCATAGATAAAAAAATTATATTAAATATAGTTTGAGCTTTTTTATAAAAAACTCTGCTGTGCAAAATGGATACTCCCATTGAAAATAGCCATAGACCATCCGGTAAAGAATATATTACCCAATTTGGTATCTGTTTTCTATAACTCCAGACAATTTTTCTTACATATTTGACATACGAATCTAAATTCATCAGCTCAATAATTTGATAATAAAAAAGTTTTCTGCTTCTAAAAAGTAAATATATTAGAACAGCTAATGCAAATGATGACAAAACTATAAATATCTTATTTAACGACCTCTTTTTCAAAAATACCTTTTTCATTTAGATATCTCACCACTTTCTCTACTCCTTCATCTATAGTTTCATAGAATATCTCTGAATCATAGAGATATTTTTCAATACTCCTTTGATAAAGAGGATCATAATAATCTATCATAAGTGCTTTTGAAAGCTCATCTATCTTATTATCTCTTAACATTTGAGAATACTCTTCATATTTTTCTTTTTTTATATATCTTCCCACTTTAACTAAACAGTTTTGAAGTTCGTCAATTGTCGCTCCAGCATAGTCTTCTTTTATCACTTCTAATCTATTCTCTATTGTTGTTTCCAGCGATAAATGCACACCATTTCCTAAGGACTGAAATATATTTTCTGGTACATAAACATTTCCTATTCTTTTACTTTCGCTTTCTGCAATTACATATTGTGGTTTATTTTTATAAAAATAGTCAAAAATTAATGAATCAAATTTCTTCTGACTCTGTTCCTCTTTTTCACATACTCCACCAAAAAATGACCCTTTATGATTAGCCATTTTTTCTAAATCTAAAACCGAATATCCTTTTTTCTCTAACTGTTGCAAAATTTTTGTCTTTCCTATACCAGTTTTTCCATGTAAAACAATATATTTAACATTTTTATTATAATTTTCTATATTTTCTAAAATATACTGTCTGTATGCTCTATATCCTCCCTCCAATTTCCAAGTTGTATATCCTAAAGCTTCAAATAAAGCTGACATCGAGCCGCTTCTCATACCACCACGAGCACAATAAAATGCTAATCTACCTTTAGCATGCTTTTGAACCTCTCTAAATATTTCAGGTAGTCTTTTCGCAATAGCTTCAACTCCTAACTCTTTTGCTTTCTCAGGTGAAACTTGTTTATAAGCAGTTCCAACATCAACTCTCTCTTCATCCAAAAGTAACGGTATATTTATAGCCCCTGGGATGGGCTCTTCTTTAAACTCTTTTGGAGTTCTTACATCTATTAAAGTATAGTTCTTTTTCTTTAATAAGTCCTCATATTTTACTAAAATCATTTTTTCCTCCATTTTTTATACTTATTACATTTTACTATGATTTTTAATAAAATTGAATATTATTTATATAAAAAATATCTTTATTATGATAAAATCTATTAAGAAATTAACTTTTAAATGGAAAGGAAGTTATGAAGACAAAAGCAAAAGAGTTGTTAAAAACTATTTATGGATATGAAAACTTTAGAAAAGGGCAAAATATAATTATAGATAATATTCTGACTGGAAAAGATACCTTGGGTATTATGTCTACTGGTGGTGGTAAATCAATCTGTTATCAAATTCCTGCCCTACTTTACCCTCATCTTACTATTGTTATATCTCCTCTTATTTCATTGATGAAAGATCAAGTCGACTCTTTAAAATATCTAGGAATAAGAGCTGGTTTTCTAAACTCTACACTCAGTAAAGATGAGTATCTTAATCTGGTTCAAGGCATTAAAAATAAAAGTATCAAAATTCTTTACATTGCACCAGAAAGATTAGCAAATGAGAAATTTATAAATTTTATAAAAAATGTTCAATTGTCAATGATTGCTGTTGATGAAGCTCACTGTATTTCACAATGGGGACATGACTTTAGAAAGAGTTACTTAAAAATTCCAGATTTTTTGGATAAAATCAATCAAAGACCTCAAATTTTAGCTCTTACTGCAACTGCTACAAGTAAAGTTCGACAAGATATAATTGAAAAACTAAAATTGCAAACACCTAAAATTTCAGTTGATGGTTTTGATAGGGAAAATATCACATTTAAAGTTGAAAGAGGTGTTGTTCCCGAGGCATTTATTTGTGAATATTTAAAAAGAAACCCGAAAAAATCTGGAATTATATATGCTGCTACTCGAAAAGAAGTAGATAACTTATATAGTTATCTACAACTTAAAGAATTTAATGTTGGAAAATATCATGCCGGTTTAGATGAAAAAGAGCGAAGTGAATTCCAAGAGAAATTTTTAAAAGACGATATCAAGGTTATGATTGCAACAAATGCTTTTGGCATGGGAATTGATAAATCTAATGTTAGATATGTAATCCATCGAAATATTCCAAAAGATTTAGAAAGTTATTATCAAGAAGCTGGAAGAGCTGGAAGGGACGGTGCTCCATGTGAAGCAATACTCCTTTTCTTTGAAGAGGATGTATCTACACAAGAGTTTTTGATTGAGCAAAATGAAGAAAGCTCAAAATATTTAAAAAATACAAAGAGAAAAAAACTTGATCAAATGGTCGATTATGCTTATTTAGAAAGTTGTTATAGAGAGTATATACTTAAATATTTTGGCGATAAAAGAATCAAAAATTACTGTGGAAATTGTGGGAATTGTAAAAATTTTAAAGATGTGAAATCTTTTACTCTAGATGCACAAAAAGTTTTTTCATGTATTGGACGTACAAAGGAAAGTATCGGTATCTCAACTCTTACAAATATTTTAATGGGAAAAATGGATACAAAAATTGAAAGAAAAGAATATTTCAAACTAACTACATTTGGTATTATGGCTTCCCATAATAGAACCGATCTTGAGGAGTTCATATACTATCTTATATCTGAAAACTATTTGGAACAGAGTGCTGGAAGTTTCCCAACATTAAAATTAACTCCTAAAGCTTTTGAGGTTTTAAAAAATATTAAAGCTGTATTTAGAAAAGTCAACGAATCTGTAACGTTTAATTACTTCGAAGACCCACTTTTTGAAACTTTAAATAAGTTGAGAAAGGAAATTGCGCAAAAAGAAGGAGTTCCACCTTACATTATCTTTTCAGATTTAACACTTATGGAAATGGCTGAAAAAAAACCTCAAAATCGCTGGGAAATGTTAAAAATTAGAGGAATTGGTAATCAAAAATTTAAAAATTACGGTGATCTTTTTTTAAAAACAATTAATAAACTTTCTCCTCAAGAGGTTAATATGCTTTATGTTGACAATATTATTGATGAAAAATATTTAGGAGATAAACAACTTACAGAACTGAAAAAAGCTTTAAATATCAAAATTACAACTAATGAATTGAATGAGATTTTAATAAAAACCCTTTTTACTAACTAACTTTATGAGGTGAAATAATGTTATTTGAATTTTTTATAGCTAAAAAGCATATTTTTGAACACAAAAAACAAAGCTTTATAGGTATTATAGGTATCGCTATTGGAATTATAGTTCTCACTGTATCTATTGGTATTTCAAATGGTTTAAATAAAAATATGATAGATAGTATTCTATCTCTATCTAGTCACGTCACTGTTATTGGAAATGAAAATTTAGTAGATTACAAATCTCTAGAAAAAATTTTTGAAAAATATCCTGAAGTTAAGGGGGTAATTCCCAAAGTTTCAACTCAGGGAATTGTTAAATATAACGGAATTTTAGGGACTTACGTATCTGGTGTTAAATTGGATGGTCTAGACTTAAAGAAAGCTATTCCAGCTCTAAATTTAGAAAGTAAAATTAAAAGAGGTAACATTGATTTATCCAATAAAAAAGGAGCTCTTATTGGAGAAGAACTTTTAAACAGGATTGGAGGAAACATTGGAGATTCTATCAGTATAATTTCTGCAAATAATAAAGAGTTACAACTAGAAATTATGGGAACTTTTCAAAGTGGATATTACGATTATGATTTATCAATGATTATTATACCTCTTCAAACTGCTCAATATATGACTGAAAGAGACGAAACAATTAGTTCAATAGATTTAATCCTAAAGAATCCATATGATGCTGACAAAATTTCCAATAAAATTTATATCGATACAGGTCTTTATAATAGAACCTGGGGAAGCCTTAATCAAAATCTCTTGAAAGCACTTACTCTTGAGAAAACAGTTATGATTATAGGATTTTCATTGATTGTTGTTATTGCTGGTTTTGTAGTCTGGGTTATTTTAAATACAATGGTTCGAGAAAAAATTAGATATATTGGAATCATGAGATCTGTGGGAATATCCCATGCTTCTATTATCAAAATATTTTTAATTCAAGGAATTATTCTTGGATTGATCGGTATTATCTTTGGAGTTATTATATCTCTGTTTTTACTCTGGTATATCAAAACCTATTCGCTTCCCGGAATATCATCCATATACTATCTGACAAAAGTTCCAATAGAATTATCTTCAAAGGAACTGCTGACTATTGTGGGAGCAAATATATTATTGATATTTTTATCTAGTGTATTCCCTGCATATAGAGCTGGAAAATTAAAAATTGTGGAGGCCTTAAGACATGACTAAAAAAATTGTGCTTGAATTAAAAAATATTTGTAAAAATTATTCAACTAAAACAGAAACTTTAGAAATCATTAAGAATCTAAACCTAAAAATAGAAGAGGGAGATTTCATATCCATTCTCGGACAATCCGGTTCTGGAAAAACTACGCTTTTAAATCTAATTGGTCTTTTAGATTCTCCTACTTCTGGAGAAATCTATATTGACAATGAAATTATATCCGTAAATAGCTCTAATATTGACTCAGTTAGAAATAAAAAAATTGGATTCGTTTTTCAATTTCATTATCTATTACCCGAGTTCACGGCTTTAGAAAATGTTATGATTCCCGCTCTAACTCAAGATTATTCCCAAAAAAAAGAGATTGAAAAAAGAGCTTTTGAACTTCTTAGAGAGGTTGGTGTTGACCATAGAGCTCACCACAAGCCAACTGAACTTTCTGGTGGGGAAAAGCAAAGAGTAGCCATTGCAAGAGCACTGATTAATAATCCTAAAATCTTACTTCTGGATGAACCTACAGGAAATTTAGACAACGAAACCAGTGAAAAAATTTTTAATATTTTTAAACAAATTAACAACAAAAAACGTCAAACTATCGTAACAGTAACACATTCAAGAGAGCTTGCTGAGATATCTAATAAAAAGTTATTCTTAAAAAAAGGAATTCTTTCAGAATAAATGTATAGATAAGGTAAGAAAGCTACATAAATATCCATAAGGGGTGGTTTGTATGAAAATAAATTATAATACTAACGGGGATCTTGTTATTACTGATGCCATCAAAAATCATTGTGAAAAAAATTTTTCTAAACTAAAAAAATTCTTTGATAACATCTTAACTGTAAATGTAACTTTATCTGCTACAAAATCAAAAACAGGACCTCTACAAAGAGTTGATGCCAGAGTTCATGTAAACGGAAATGTAATTAAAGGTGTCTATACAGATGACGACCTTTATAATGCAATAGATCGTGTAACTGAAATTTTAGCAAAACAAATTAAAAAGCATAAGGAAAAATTAAGAGATAATAATCATTCTTCACATAATGTTCCTAGTGCTAAAAAGATTACATTTGAATCTTCGGATAACTCAATCACTGTAGAGTTTACAAAAAAAATTGAAAGTATCACGGTTAATCCTAGACCTATGGATGTTGAAGAAGCAATATTACAATTAGAGGCTTTAAATAAAGATTTCTATGTTTTTACAAACTCAGAAACTGGAGATATGAATATTGTCTATAAAAAAAGAAATGGTGACTATGGTCACGTGGAACCCGCTCATTTCTAAGAAAATTTGAGAGTCCTAGTGTAGCTAGGATTCTTTTTTATTTATAGTAAATAAACTGGTTTATTTTATTTGTTAAATATGATAGAATATTGTTATTGTGAACAAGTTTATTATATATTAGGAGGTAAAATTGAAAAAAACAGATATTAAAATTGTCGATATTAAAAAAAGTTTCGACGGAGTTGATGTTTTAAAAAATATTAACTTGAATATTAAAGATGGAGAGTTTTTTTCTATTTTGGGTCCATCTGGATGTGGTAAAACTACTCTTTTGAGAATAATTGCAGGGTTTATAACTCCTGATAGTGGTGCAATTTATTTAGGAGATGAGAATATAGTTGAATTAGCCCCAAATAAAAGGAACGTAAATACAATTTTTCAAAAGTATGCTTTGTTTCCTCATTTAACAGTCTATGAAAATGTAGCCTTCCCTCTTAGGTTAAAAAAAATTGATGAGAACACAATCGATACTGAAGTGAAAAAATTTATTGAGCTTGTTGATTTAAAAGATCATATGTACAAAAAACCAAGTCAGCTTTCTGGTGGACAACAACAAAGAGTCTCAATTGCTAGAGCTCTTATCAATAAACCTGGTGTTCTACTGCTGGATGAGCCACTATCAGCCCTAGATGCTAAGTTAAGACAAAATCTTTTGATTGAACTTGACAATATTCATGATGAAGTTGGGATAACTTTTATTTTTATTACTCATGACCAACAAGAAGCTTTGTCTATTTCTGACCGTATTGCAGTTATGAACAAAGGAGAAGTTCTACAAGTAGGAACGCCCGCTGAAGTTTACGAAGCTCCTGCTGACTCATTTGTAGCAGATTTTATTGGCGAAAATAACTTTTTTGAAGGTACTGTCACTGAAATCTTTGACGAAATATACGGTAAAATTCAAAGTGATTCTTTAGGTGAACTAGTTTTTGAACTGGATAAACCCGTTAAAATCGGAGATAAAATCAGAGTTTCTATAAGACCAGAGAAAATTAGAGTTTCTAAATATATCCCTACCGGTCTTTCAAATAAACATAATATTTTAAAAGTTTATGTTGATGAGCTTATCTATTCTGGATTTCAAAGTAAATATTTTGTTTGGGTAAATGGTAATAAAAATATTCTTTTTAAAGCCTTCAAGCAACACGCTGTCTATTTTGATGAAGAAGATAATGATACAATACACTGGGATGAAGATGCTTATATATCTTGGCATGCTGATGATAGTTTTTTAGTTGAGGTGATATAATTGAAAAAAATATCTCCTGGAAACTTTTATAGTATTCCTTTAACTCTTTGGATGTCTATATTTTTTGTCATTCCAATGCTTATTGTTTTAAGTTATGCTTTTTTAACAAAGGGTACCTATGGTGGAGTTCAGATGATCTTCACTCTCAAAAATTTCAATGTATTTTTTGAGCCCATATTTTTGAAAATATTATTTAGAACAATATATATATCTATTGTTGTAACTTTTATAACAATACTTTTAGCTATACCTACGGCATACTTTATTGCTAAATCTAAGTTCAAACAAGAACTGCTTATTCTCGTTATTATTCCTTTTTGGACTAATTTTCTGATTAGAATATATGCTTGGATATCAATACTGGGTTCAAATGGATTTTTAAATACATTTCTTATTAAATTAGGAATAATTGAAACTCCATTAAAACTACTGTATAACACTGGATCAGTTATTTTAATTACGGTTTATACAAGTTTACCTTTTGCTATTTTACCTCTTTATGCTATTATTGAAAAATTTGATTTTTCTCTAGTTGAAGCAGCAAGAGATTTAGGGGCTACTAATAGTCAAGCGTTTAGAAAGGTTTTTTTACCTAATATTAGACCTGGTATAATAACGTCTATTCTATTTACTTTTATTCCTGCTATGGGATCTTATGCCATCCCTAAGCTTGTCGGCGGTACACAAGCCACTATGCTTGGAAACATTATTGCGCAACATTTAACGGTAACAAGAAATTGGCCTTTAGCCTCTGCTATATCTGCAATGCTCATCATAGTTACATCTATTGCTCTACTTATTTTTATGAGAGCCGAAAAAAAACCTAAGGAGGTAAGTGATGAATAAAAGAAGAACATCTTTATTTTTCTTCATTCTTTCTATGATATTCTTTTATTTACCACTAGTAATTCTTGCCATGTACTCTTTTAACGAAGGTAGATCTAGTACTTGGCAAGGATTTTCATTGAGATGGTATAAGGAACTATTTCTATATTCTGATAACATTTGGAAAGCTTTTAAATATAGTTTAATTATAGCTATTTTATCTAGTACAATCTCAACATTGATTGGAACTTTAGGAGCTATTGGTATACATTGGTATAATTTTAAGCATAAAAATTATTTAAAAGTCATTACCTTTTTACCTCTAGTTATTCCAGATATAATTTTGGGAGTATCTCTTTTAATTATGTTTGCTACTGTCAAATTAGAACTAGGTCTTACGAGTATCTTTATAGCTCATACAACATTTAATATACCTTTTGTTCTATTTATTGTACTATCTAGGCTTGGTGAATTTGACTATTCTATTGTTGAAGCCGCCCATGATCTTGGCGCCAATGAGTTTCAAACATTGAAAAAAGTTATCCTACCTATGTTGACACCTGCCATAATATCCGGATTTTTAATGGCTTTGACACTATCATTTGATGACTTTGTTACAACTTTCTTTGTTGCTGGACCTGGCTCCTCTACATTACCGTTAAGAATCTACTCTATGATTAGATTGGGAGTATCTCCAGTTGTAAATGCATTATCTGTATTACTTATTGTTTTATCCGTAGCTTTAACTCTATCTACAAAAAGTTTTCAAAAGTACTTTGTAAAATAGGTTTTTATATAGTATAATACTAACAGAAAAAACAGGAGGGCGTATATGAAAAAAATCATTAAGTTACTATCTCTAGTAATGATGTTAGCTGTAATTGTAAGTTGTTCATCTACTAGCAGGACTCAAGCAGTAAAATATAACGATATTAGAGCTACTTTTGTAACAACACAAGGGGATATTAGTTTCTATCTGTATCCTGAAGCTTCACCAGTAACTGTAGCTAACTTTATAAATCTTGCAAAAAGAGGATTCTATGACAACACAAAAATTCATAGAGCTGTTGAAAACTTTGTAGTTCAAGGTGGTGACCCTACTGGAAGAGGAGATGGTGGACCTGGTTATTCTATTCCAGATGAATTTTCAAAATGGTTAGATTTCTATCAACCTGGAATGTTAGCTATGGCAAATACAGGACCTGAAACAGGTGGATCTCAGTTCTTCTTTACTCTTTATCCTGCTGATTGGCTAAATAATAAGCATACTATATTTGGAGAATACATTGAAGAAAAAGATTTTAATAACATCAAAAAATTAGAAGTTGGAGATGTTATTAAAGAAGTTAAGTTTACAGGTGATGTCGATTTATTCCTATCTTTACACAAAACGCAAGTAGAAGAATGGAATGCTATACTAGATAAAAATTTTCCACACCTTAAAAAATATCCTATAAAAGATAAAAATGAATTTAGTGGTGAAATTCAGGGTTACTATGACGAACTTCAAGGAATTTATACTAAGAAAGATCAAAAAGAAGAAGAAGAAAAAGAGTGGTTTATTCCTAGATTTATAAGAGCTACTGAGAAAAAATTAAAAGATTCAAAAAATAAGTAATAAAAAAAGAGGCATTGCCTCTTTTTTTATTCTTGAGCTACTTTAACTCTTCTAATCATATCCATCGCTTCAAATCCACCCTCTAAAACCACTTTTACAGTTGAGTTTGGATTAGCTGCCTCTACAACCTCTTCCCCTGATTTACTCAATAGGGTCATTTTAGGCATCACTATCACTCTAGGCTTTCCTGAAGTGGTTATAAC
>NZ_CDRRQU010000032.1:0-28233 GCF_977044495.1 Cetobacterium sp.
GATAGCTATGGAGGTACACCCAGTAACATTTCGAACCTGGAAGTTAAGCCCATAAACGCTGAAAGTACTTGGGGGGCAGCCCCCTGGGAGGATAGGAAGTTGCCAATCTTTTTTTATTTTTTGTAAAAAAAATGCCTATAGTAGCATTTTTATTGCTACTATAAGCCCCAATAAAACAATTATTAAACTAAATATTTTTTGGTCCATTCTTTTTAAAAGTTGTTTGGCCAAAAATACTCCTAAAAAAATTGTGGGAATTGCAATGGACCCTCTAATTAAAGTAAATGTATTGATATTTTTAAATATGAACAGATACATGAAAAATTTAAATATATTAAGGGTAGTGAAAAATATTGCTCTTGTGCCTATAAAATCTGTTTCTCCCTGCTTGTAGCTAAGTAGGTACACATTGAATATAGGTCCGGAGACATTGGCTAAATAAGAGGAAGCACCACCGAAAACTCCAAATAACCATGAAAGTTTACTGAGTTTATCCTCATACTTTTTAAGAAAGAATAAAATACTGGCAAAGACTATAATAATTGCAATAATTTTTCTAAAAATTTCTTCTGATATACTATTTGCAAAAATAGATGCAACAATCATTCCTGTTACAGAAAAAGGTAAAAGTTTTAAAACAATCTTTTTATCAAAGTTTTTTCTATATAGATAAGAGACATAAAAATCTGCAATTAAGAATGGAATGAACATTATTCCATTTCCTAATCTAGAACCATATATTGAAACTATTATAGGAGAAAAAAGAACTGATGTGGACATTCCCATTAAACTAAATCCTATTCCAATTCCAACAGCAAGCATAAGTAAAATCTCCAAAGTATCCATTTTTACCCCCTAAATTGATATATGAATAACAATAAACAAAAATATAACACCACCTAAAATTTTATGTGCTATAAGTACCTTTTTTTTACATTTTACGGGAACTTTTTTTACGATAAAAGGAAGTGTTCCTAGAATCCAAAATAAACTTAAAAGAAGAATACCACTAAGACCGGTATATTTCTTTAAAACTGAAGGAAATGCAGAGAGCATTCCTAAACCATGTATTGTTCCTAAGATAATAGTTGTTATACCTAATATTTTATGTAATTGAAGATGAGTTAATTTACCATCAAGAATTTTGTTTAAAAATACCTTATATTTATAGTTAAGAATGAAAACAGTAACTGTTAAAATTGCTGAAATAAAAGCTAATAAACCTATAAAAGCAATAATATCTTTTAAATTCATAAAATTCCTCCCAATTATTTTTTATACAATATAAATTATATTCTGAATAAACTAAAAAATCCTTTATAAGAGTGATATAATATGTAAAAAAGAAAAGGGAGAGCCTATGAAAAAAATTATATTTTTAGACAGAGATGGAACGATAAATGTAGAGAAATCATATTTACATAAATGGAAAGATTTTGAATTTGAGAAAAATGCGATAGAAGGTTTAAAGGAGTTAAGAGATTTAGGATATGAATTCATTGTTGTAACTAATCAATCTGGTATTGGTCGTGGCTATTCCACTGAAGAGGATTTGAAAATTTTAAATAATCAAATGACTGAAAAGTTAAAAGAATTTGGAATAGATATTTTAGAGTGTTTTTACTGTCCTCATCATCCAGAAAAAGGAGTTGGAAAATATAAGGTTGATTGTGATTGTAGAAAGCCTAATCCGGGAATGTTGTTGAGAGGAATAGAGAAATATGATGTGGACATAGAAAATTCTTTCATGATTGGGGATAAAAAAGGGGATTTGGAAGCTGGGAAAAAAGCGGGATTGAAGTCAATTTTAGTTCTAACTGGTTATGGTAAAAAAATAGAAGAGGAAATCAAAGGGGAATATCCAATAGGAAAAGATCTTCTAGACATTGCTACTATATTAAAAAATAAAAACTGGAGGTAATCCAGTTTTTTTATATAAAAATTTTTATTAAAATAATAGCTATAAAAATTTGACTTATTCCTACCAATAGTCCATAGAGCGACGCTTTTGGACCTTGCTTGATAAGTTCACTGATATTTACTCTCATACCAATACCGGCAAGAGCAACAATTTCAAATTTAGATGAAATCGCTTTAAATATTTTTGATACCTCGCTAGGAATTAATCCAAAACTAAATAGTATACAAAGAATAAAAAAACCTGTAATATACCAAGGAATAGCTATTTTATTTTTCTTTTTACTATATGCTTCATTTTCTAAAGAAAATTCAGTATCTGTTTCTAGAGTTTTATTATTAAATTTTTTAGAGAGCCAAAGCACAACAACAACGAGAAACACGATTCTTACGATTTTAAAAATAGTTGCCATTTCAAGAATATTATGATTAATCATGCTTCCAGCAGCAATAACTTGCCCAACAGATTGTAAAATTCCACCGATAAGTGCTGAAGTTTGTAAAGTCTTAAAACTATATAGATAGTTAGCTATTGGGATTAGCATAAACATAAGCAAAGTTCCTGTTAAGTTAACGATTGTAATAGATATTCCTTTATCATTATCTTCGGCATTTATAACAGGAGAAGTAGCACCAATTGCAGAAGAACCACAAACTGCGTTTCCACTTGCCATAAGAGCTCTAAAATGTTTGGAGAATCCCAATTTTTTACCAATAAACATAGTTAAAATAATAGTTAAAGTCATTTGTAGGAGAATGAAAGCGATACCAGAAAATCCTAACTGTAAAATAGTATTAATGCTTAAAGTACCCCCCAATAAAACAATTGAATATGAAAGTAAATCACTTTCTGAAAATTTAGAACCAGGAGCAAAAATAGTTGATTTAGCAAAAGTATTTCCAGCTATAAGTCCCAAAAAAATAGCAAGTGGTGCTCCACCAATACTTGGGACAAATTTCCCAAGAAAAACTCCGAGTTGTGCAATAAAAATACAAAGTAGTAGCCCAGGAATAATCTTTTTAGCAGAATTAAATATATTCAAAACAAAAAACCTCCTAAAATATATTGTTACTTTAATTACAATATAACATAAAATTATATAAATTAACAGCTTTTTTTGAATCACAAGTCAAAAACATATAGATATGGGCTATAAATTGACTAATAAATCTAATTATGGTAATATATTGAATAACAAATAACACAATAAAGCTAGGAAGGACGTTAAGAATGTTAGGAGATTTATTAAAGAAGATTTTCGGTACAAGAAACGACAGAGAAGTCAAAAGAATCAAGAAATTAGTAGCAATGATAAATTCATTAGAACCAGAAATTGAAAAACTTTCAGATGATGAATTAAAAGGTAAAACTTATGAATTTAGACAAAGATTAGAAAAAGGGGAAACGTTGGACGATATTCTAGTCGAGGCTTTTGCAGTTGTGAGAGAAGCATCGAAGAGAGTTCATGGAATGAGACATTATGATGTACAATTAATTGGTGGAATCGTACTTCATGAAGGAAAAATAACAGAGATGAAAACGGGGGAAGGAAAAACATTGGTTGCAACAGCTCCAGTTTACTTAAATGCTTTAAGTGGAAAGGGAGTTCATGTTATAACTGTCAATGATTATCTTGCTCAAAGAGATAGAGAGTTAATGGGAAGGGTTTATGACTTTTTAGGGTTAACTTCGGGAGTAATTGTAAATGGAATGGAAAATGCAGCAAGAAAAGCTGCTTATGAGGCTGATATAACGTATGGTACAAACTCTGAATTTGGATTTGACTATTTAAGAGATAATATGGTTAATAAAGTTGAAGACAAAGTTCAAAGACAATTAAATTTTTGTATAGTTGATGAGGTGGATTCAATATTGATTGATGAGGCTAGAACACCGTTAATTATATCAGGAGCAGCTTCAGAAACAACGAAATGGTACTCTATTTTTTGTCAGGTAGCTTTTAGATTAGATAGAAGTTTTGAGACAGAAAAAATAAAAGATGTTAAAACAAAAAAAGAGATGAATATTCCTGATGAAAAATGGGGAGATTATGAGGTAGATGAGAAAGCAAGAAATATAGTTTTAACAGACAAAGGAATTAAGAAAGTAGAACAGTTATTAAATATAGATAATTTATATTCACCAGAACATGTCGAGTTGACACATTATCTAAATCAAGCTTTGAAAGCAAAAGAACTATTTATAAAAGATAGAGACTACTTAATCAGAGAAGGGGAAGTAGTTATCATAGATGAGTTTACAGGAAGAGCTATGGAAGGTAGAAGATATTCTGATGGACTTCACCAAGCTATTGAAGCAAAAGAGGGAGTAAATGTTGCTGGGGAAAATCAGACGTTAGCTTCAATAACACTTCAAAATTATTTTAGAATGTACGATAAATTAGCAGGTATGACAGGAACGGCTGAAACGGAAGCCGCAGAATTTATGCATACATACGGGCTGGAAGTAATTGTAATACCGACAAATAAACCTGTACAAAGAGTTGATTTTCCAGATTTAGTTTATAAAACTAAAAAGGAGAAGACAGACGCTATTATTAAAAGAATAGAGGAACTTTATGCAAAAGGACAGCCGATTTTAGTAGGTACTGTATCAATAAAAAGTTCAGAGGAACTTTCGGAATTACTAAAAGAAAAAGGGATACCACATAATGTGCTTAATGCTAAGTTACATGCAAAAGAAGCAGAGATAGTAGCACAAGCTGGAAGATACAAGGCAGTAACAATAGCTACAAATATGGCGGGTAGAGGAACTGACATCATGTTAGGAGGAAACCCCGAGTTTAGAGCTATTGCAGAGATAGGAAGTAGAGATGCTGGAGATTATCCAGTAATTTTAGATAAATATAAAAGTGAGTGTGAAGAGGAAAAGCAAAAAGTAATTGCGGCAGGTGGACTATTTATTTTAGGTACAGAAAGACATGAATCTAGAAGAATTGATAATCAGTTGAGAGGTAGAGCTGGAAGACAAGGAGATCCTGGAGCGTCTGAATTTTATCTATGCTTAGAAGATGACCTTATGAGATTGTTTGGGTCTGAAAGAATTCAAGGAGTTATGGAGAAGTTAGGATTACCGGAAGGAGAATCTATCCAACATAGAATGATAAATAAAGCTATTGAAAATGCTCAAAAGAAAGTTGAATCAAGAAACTTTGGAATTAGGAAAAATCTTCTTGAATTTGATGATGTAATGAATAAACAAAGAGAAGCTATCTATGCAAGTAGAAATGAAGCTCTGGAAAAAGAGGACTTAAAAGCAACAATTTTAGGAATGTTAAAATCAAGTATTTCTGATATAGTTGTAGAAAAATTTGTAGGAGAATTTAAAGAGGAATGGGATATTGTCGGAGTTAAAGATGCTCTTCTTGAAAAGTATGGATATGAAATAACGGATATGGATGAATACAAGGCTTTGACAGTAGAAGAGTATGTGGATAAGATATATAGAGATATAGAGGCAGAGTATGAGAAAAAGGAAGAGGAAATAACTCCTGAAATTATGAGAAAAGTGGAGAAATACGTTCTGTTTGAGGTTGTGGATGCTAGATGGAGAGAGCATTTAAAAGCTTTAGACGCTTTAAGAGAAGGGATTTATTTAAGATCTTATGGACAAAAAGATCCGCTTGTAGAGTATAAAATTATATCTGGAGATATGTATGCTAGAATGTTATCAACAATAAAAACAGAAACAACGTCATATATGTTTAAAGTTGTTGTTAAAAATCCTGAAGAGGAAGTTGTGGAGCCAGGAGTGGAAGAGGAACTAGATTTTGACTCAGTTTGTAAGTGTGGAAGTGGAAAAATATACGGAAAATGTTGTGGAAGAGTGTAGGGAGGAAAAATGAAAAAAACTATAGTTCTAGTTACAATGCTAGCTGTATTAACAGCGTGTAGTTCACTAAACAAAAATAATGTAAATTTACAAGAAAAGTATAAAGTTGATACAACAGCTATGAAAAATTGGGAAGAGACATTTAGTACTGTAATAATAGGAGAATCCGAGTTAGAAGATTGGTATGGTGCAGACCAACCAATAAGCTATTTAGCTAGAAATCAAAAATTGGACCAAAAACAGGTTAAATTCCTAGATTCACTAAAAACAAAGGGAGAGATAACGGAAGCAGATCAAGAACAGTTTAACTCTATTTTAGAAAAGACTGTAAAAAAACTTCCAAGGGAGTATTATTTAAAGGATGAAAATTTTAAAGATCCTGCAGGGTTAGCAAAATTTATGGTAGCTCAATCTTATGTTAGAATGGCTAATCCATCTAATCATATAGCTAATGAAGTTGCAACAAAAGAGGAGTGGGCTGAGATAGTTGCATTCTCCAAAAAAAATGATTTATCAGAAAAGGAGATAAAGAGATTTAGAAAACTTTTAAATAAGTTTATAAAAAGAGGAGAGTTCTTTGATTCGAAAGCATGGTATTTTGTAGAGGTATCTCCTAGAGTTATACAAGTAAATGATATTTATAAAAAAACAGATAAAACGAAACTGGAGAAGAATAATATAAACGCGAAGGCTTTATACCTTGCCTATTCAGAGTATTTTTCAAAATTAGAAAAGTGGGATGACTAAAAAATTGTGGCGCCTTTAGAGATAAAGGTGCCATTTTTACTTAAAGGAGGAGTTTATGACGGATTTAAGTGAAAGATACGATTTACATACTCATACAACATATTCAGATGGGACATATAATGTGGAAGAACTTTTAAAGAGAGCTAAATATATTGGATTAAAAGGAATTGCTATAACAGATCATGATACAATGGAGGGTGTCTCTGAAGGAAAGGAGATAGCTCAGGAATTGGGTTTAAAGTTTATACCTGGAATAGAGTTCTCATGTTCTTATCAAGGTTATGAAATTCATATTTTAGGATATTTTCTAAATGATAAATCAAAAAAATTGATATCCAAATTAACAGAATTAAAAACAGCTAGAAAAGAAAGAAATGAAAAAATTATCACTAAATTAAATAGTTTAGGACTTAAAATAACAATGGAAGAGGTAGAAAAAGAAGCTACGGGAACTATCATAAGTCGGGCTCATATATGTAATGTCATGATAAATAAAGGATTTGTCTATTCAAAAAGTGAGGCTTTTAAGCAATATTTAGGAAGAAATGGAATAGTGTATGTTGAAAAGGGGAGCTCAGATCCCATTGAGATTATAAAGCTTATAAAAGAGTGTGGAGGAATTTCAGCATTAGCTCATCCCAGTTTAATTTGTGATTCACGAGAAAGAACTGAAAAAATATTGGATGTTCTTTTAGAAGCGGGGTTGGATGGAATAGAGGTAGAATATAGTTCATATACACCAAAAGAAACAAAATATTACAGAAAATTAGCTATGGAAAAAGGTCTAATAAAAGTTGGCGGCTCTGATTTTCATGGTAGCAATAGAGTGGGAGTAGACGTAGGACACGTTTCTATTTTAGAAGAGGATATAAAGGAGTTATTAGAAAAAGGAAGTGAGGAGGAATTATGATTATAGTAACAGGAGCGGCTGGATTTATAGGTAGTGCTTATATTTGGAAATTAAATGAGATGGGAATAAATGATATATTAGCTGTGGATAAATTTAGAACTGAAGAAAAGTGGCTAAATTTAAGAAAGAGAGATTATGCTGATTGGTGTGATAGGGATGAACTTTTTAAATGGCTTGAAAATGAGGAAAATGCAAATAGGGTTACAGCAATTTTACATATGGGAGCTATATCAGCAACAACAGAAAAAGATGGAGACCTATTGATGAAAAATAACTATGAGTATTCAAAAAAGTTATGGGAGTTCTGTGCTGATAAAAATATTGTATATGTTTATGCCTCTTCTGCAGCAACTTACGGTGGAGGAGAGCAAGGATATTGTGATGAGGGAACTCCAGAGGAATTAAAAAAATTAATGCCATTAAATAAATATGGCTATTCTAAAAAATTTTTTGATGATTGGGCATTCAAACAGGAGAAGGCTCCAAGACAGTGGATAGGAGCTAAATTCTTTAATGTCTATGGACCACAAGAGTATCACAAGGGAAGAATGGCTTCAATGGTATTTCATACGTTTAATCAATTTAATGAAAATGGTGGTGTTAGATTATTTAAGTCTCACAAAGAGGGCTATAGAGATGGGGAGCAGTTAAGAGATTTTGTTTATATCAAAGATGTTGTTGATATGCTATATTTTTGTATGTTTAACGAAGTTCCATCAGGAATTTATAACATAGGAACAGGTGAAGCAAGAAGTTTCCATGATCTATCGATGGAAACTATGAAAAACGCTAGTGGGAACTTTGAGTTAAAGACAGAACAAGTGATCGAGTTTATTCCGATGCCAGAGGATTTAAGAGGAAAGTATCAATACTTTACACAAGCATCTATGCGAAAATTGAGAGAAGCGGGATATACTAAAGAATTATATTCTTTAGAAAGTGGAGTAGCTGATTATGTAAAGTACCTTAAAAAAGAGGATAGCTACCTATAGGAGGAGATGAAATGAATCCATTTTTACTAGTTATTATACTGGGAATTGTAGAAGGGATGACAGAGTTTGTTCCTGTAAGTAGTACAGGACATATGATATTGGTGGAGAGATTTATAAACTCTCCTCTTGTATCTAAAAGTTTTATGGATAATTTTTTAGTAATTATACAATTTGGTGCTATTTTATCAGTTGTAGTTTACTTTTGGAAAGATTTGACACCTATTGTGAAAACAAAGGAAGAATTTAGAGAAAAATTTTCTTTATGGACAAAGATAATTGTTGGAGTTTTACCAGCAGGAGTCATTGGATTATTAGCTGATAACTATATATCTGAATTTTTTATGGGAAACACAACAATAGTTGCAAGTATGTTGATTCTATATGGTATTATTTTTATTCTAGTTGAAAAAAGAAAATTAAAGGGGAAAATAACTTCAATAAAAGAGATATCATATAAATTAGCTTTTACAATTGGATTTTTTCAATGTTTAGCTATGATTCCAGGAACATCTCGTTCAGGAGCAACAATAGTGGGTGCATTACTTTTAGGCGTATCTAGGGCAGCAGCAGCAGAATATTCCTTCTTCTTAGCTATTCCAACAATGGCGGGTGCAACGTTGCTAAAACTTGTGAAAAATGGACTTAATTTTACAACATTGGAGTGGCAACTTTTAATGGTTGGAGCTATAGTTTCTTTTGTTGTAGCATATGTTGTTATCAATTGGTTTATGGGATATATAAAAAAGAGAACATTTGTAGCTTTTGGAATATATAGAATCATAATTGGAGTTTTAGTTTTATTATTAATGAAATAGGAAGTGGTGTATTTAAGTGTCAATAGTTACTAACTTTCCTCTAAGCGAAAAAAGTTTAGAGGAGTTTGTAAGAATTATGTTACCTGAAAAAGTAGGTAAAGATATAAAAGGTAGAGTAAGTTATAAACAGAATAAGATAGTTGTAGAAGTTGAGATAGATGGAAAAAAAGCTATTATGGAAGAGGAAAACTTAGAGCACATAATAGAGGATCAAAATTTAATAATGTTGAAAGGCGGACTGTTGAAAGCTTTTAATAAAAGCTATCCATGGGGGAGTTTAATTGGTGTAAGACCTACTAAGATGACAAGAAGACTTATCCAAATGGGATTTTCAAAAGAACGAGTAAAAAGACTTTTAAATAATATGTATCTTGCTAATTTTGATAAAATAGATCTTTTGATGAGAGTAATTGAAACAGAAGAGAGATTATTAAATAAAGATGCAATGAATATGTATATAGGGATTCCTTTTTGTCCATCTAAATGTAGATATTGTTCTTTTGCATCCTACGAAATAAATAGTAGTTTAGGACGTTTTTATCCGAAGTTTGTAGAAACTCTTTTGGAAGAGATTGAACTTGTGGGTGAACTTTCAAAAAATAAAGGTTATAAATATGAATCTTTGTATATAGGTGGTGGGACACCAAGTATTTTAAGCGAAGAGGATACTGAAAGAATATTAAAAGCAATTCATAAAAATATCGATCTTTCAAATTTAAAAGAATTTACTTTTGAAGCTGGAAGAGAGGATGCTATAACGAGAAAAAAGTTGGAGATTCTTAAAGTGTACGGTGTAGATAGAGTAAGTTTAAATCCTCAAACATTCAAGGAACAAACCTTAAAAGAGCTAAATAGAACTTTCAATAGAGGACACTTTGATGAGGTGTATAGAGATATAAAAGAAATCGGTTTTATTTTAAATATGGATTTGATATTGGGATTACCTGGTGAAAGTGTTGAAGATATATTGGAAACTTTAAAGGAAGTAGAAAAATATGAAATTGAAAACTTAACAGTCCATGTATTGGCTAAAAAGAAGGGTTCTCCCTTATATCATGAAAATTTTGAAGAATCTGAAGTTGAGAGATTATTAGTCGAAAATGCAATAGATGAACTTGTAAAAAGAAAAGGAATGGAACCTTATTATATGTATCGTCAAAAAAATAGTTTAGATTGGGGAGAAAATGTAGGATATTCTATTCCAGGATTTGAATCTAGATTCAATATTGAGATGATAGAGGAAAACCAGCAGACTATGGGACTTGGTGGTGGAGCGATAAGTAAGATTATCCATAGAGAGAGTGAGGTTATTGACCAAATTGAGAGACTAGTCAATCCAAAAGATCCAGCACTATATATCGCAGAGATGAAAATAAGGCATAACAAGAAAATAGAACTTTTTTCCAAGGAGATATAGTATGAAAAAGTTAATTTTTTCAATTTTAATTTTATTGATATCGATATTTTCCTATGGGATGATAGATAGCGAATTTAAAATTATTGAGAGTAAAAACACCTTGGACACTCAAAATTTACTTTTAGATATTAATAGAGCAAGTAAAGGGGATATGCTAAAAAGTGGAATATCTCAAAGTTATGTAGATAAGATACTAGAGTATAGAGACATAGTTGGTGGATATAGAAAGTTAGATGAACTGACTAGAATACCCGGAATTGGAAAGAAAACTTACGAAAAACTAAAATTGAAATTTAAGAAACCACAAGAGGTTAAATTAAATAGATTTAATATCAATAAAGTAGATGATATAACTTTAACATATTATGGTTTTAGTAAAAAAGAGGTACAAAATATTAGAAAATATCAGAAAAATAGTATTATAAGAAATAATTTAGAATTAAAAAAAATTATTTCTGTTAAAAAATATGAGGATTTAAAAGACTATATTGATTATTGAGGTGAGAAGAATGAGTAGGTTAATCAGAGGAATAAGCAAAAATGCAAGATTTGTTCTTGTGGATACAAAGGATATTGTACAAGAGGCGTTAAATATTCATAGGTGTAGTCCAACTGCTATATCTGCATTTGGAAGACTCCTTTCTGCGGGAGTTATGATGGGAGCAACCTTAAAAGGAAATGATGTACTGACACTTAGAACTATGACGGATGGATTGTTATCAAGTATGGTAGTAACAGTGGATAAAGATGGAGTGAAGGGATATGTTTCAAATCCAGAAGTAGATTTACCTGCGAAAGAGAATGGTCAACCGAATGTGCAAGAATTGGTAGGAAAAGGAACTTTAAATGTTATTAAAGATTTGGGATTAAAGGATCCTTATGTGGGAGTTTCAACAATAGAAAGTGGAGAAATTGCTTATGATATAGCCTACTATTATGTGACTTCAGAGCAAACGCCGACAGTGATTGCTTTGGGAGTAGATTTAGAAAATGAAACAACTGTGAGATCAGCTGGTGGTTATATGATTCAACTTTTACCGGATGCGGAGGAAAGTTTTATAGTAGAGTTAGAGAAAAAAATTGAAGCGATTAGAAATGTCACAGAGTTATTCAAAGGTGGAATGGATTTAGAAAGAATTTTACATCTTCTATATGAGGATATGAATGATGAAACTCATGAAAAGTTAATAGAACCATATGAAATTTTAGATTCAAAAGAGATTAAATATAATTGTAATTGTGATAGAGAAAAATTCTATAAGGGGATTATAACTTTGGGAAAAGAGCAATTAGAGGAAATATTAGCTGAAAGAGGAGAGGTTGAAGCGGAGTGCCATTTTTGTGGAAAAAGATATTCGTTTAAAAGAGAGGATTTGGGTGAGATACTGTGATTAAATTGATTGGAGTGTTAATTATTCTAATTGGATTTATAATCAAATTAGATACGATAGCTGTTGTTTTAATAGCAGGAATAGCAACTGGACTTGTTGCAGGGATTGATTTTGTTGAGGTTTTAAATATTTTGGGAACAGCGTTTGTTCAGACTAGATATATGACATTATTATTATTAACTCTTTCTGTGGTAGGGATATTGGAAAGAAATGGTCTAAGAGAAAGAGCATCAATTTGTATATCTAAATTAAAGGGTGCAACAGCGGGTAAAGTATTATCAATATATGTGACTGTGAGAATGTTAGCAGCAGTTTTATCAATGAGAATAGGAGGGCACGTTCAATTTATAAGACCGTTGATTTATCCTATGGTAAAAGGAGCTATTGAAAAAGATGGGATAGTGTCTGAGTCATTAGATGAAGATTTAAAAGGCATAACTAATGCTTCAGAAAATTATGCAAACTTTTTTGGTCAAAATGTTTTCGTGGCATCATCAGGGGTTCTTTTAATAGTTGGAACTTTGCAAGAGCTGGGTGTAAAAGTTGAAGCATATAATGTAGCAAAGGCTTCAATACCAGTGGCACTTATAGCTTTAGTATTAGCATATTTTCAATACTATCGTTTAGATAGAAAAATCAAGAAGTTAAGAGCAAAGTAGGAGGCAAAATTTAATGGATGTAAATGTATTATTGGAAATTATGTATATACTTTGCGGAATTATTTTATTTGTAAGCGGTATATATTCATTTTTAGATAAAAATAATCCTAAAAGATTAGGATCGGCAGCATTTTGGTTCATATTTAGTTTTCTGTTTATAGGTGGACCTTATGTGAGTCCGGCTATAATAGGAGGATTGCTTTTAGTAATGGGAGCTTTAAGTGCTACGAAATCTGTTTCACTTGCTTTATTTACTACAAGTACAGAGGAGTTTAGAGAGAAACAAGCTAAAAAGATTGGGAATATGTTGTTTGTTCCAGCGGGTTTAATAGGAGTTGTAGCATTTTCAATAGCTCAATTTACAAAATTAGGAGGTTTAGTTGGGCTAGGGATAGGAGCGATTGTAGCTTTAATTGTCACTATGATAGTAACAAAAGAGCAATTTAATAAAATTCCCTATGATTCAAGTAGAATTTTACAGCAGATGGGACCGACAGTTATTTTACCGCAACTTCTAGGTTCTTTAGGTTCTGTATTTTCTAAGGCGGGAGTTGGTGCCGTAATCGCTAGCTTAATGGGAAGTGTTGTTTCAGAAGGAAGTGTACTAGCGGGAGTAACCATCTATTGTTTAGCAATGGCTATATTTACAATGATTATGGGAAATGGATTCGCAGCATTTGCAGTTATAACAGCAGGGATAGGATATCCATTTGTTATAGCTCAAGGTGGTAATCCTGCAGTTGTTGGAGCTCTTGGTTTGACAGCAGGGTTTTGTGGAACTTTATTGACACCAATGGCAGCTAACTTCAATATAGTCCCAGCGTCTATATTGGAGATGAAAAATAAAAATGGAGTAATATCAAAGCAAGTGGGTGTAGCAGTACCTCTTCTTGCAATACATATTGTGCTTATGTATTTCTTAGCATTTTAATTTTTAGGAGGTAATGTAGTGAAAGTTTTAATAACAGGTTTTGATCCATTTGGAGGAGAGAGTGTAAATCCAGCGTGGGAAGCAGTAAAAGCAATGAAGGATAGTATAGATGGCATAGAGGTAGTAAAATTACAAATACCTACAGTTTTTAAAAAGTCAGCTAAAAAACTTTTTGATGGAATAGTTGAGCATAAACCAGATGTTGTTATATGTATAGGGCAAGCTGGTGGAAGATATGATATATCGGTTGAAAGAGTGGCAATTAACATAGATGATGGTAGAATTCCAGACAATGAGGGATATCAACCTATAGATTCTCCTATCTATGAAGATGGAGAAAATGCATATTTTGCAACTCTTCCAATCAAAGGTATTGTCGAAGAGATAAGGTCAGAAAAAATACCTGCTTCAGTTTCAAATACAGCGGGAACATATGTATGTAATCATATAATGTATTCATTGCTTTATTATATCTCAAAAAATAATTTAGAAATAAAGGGTGGGTTTATTCATGTTCCCTATATAACAGAGCAAGTTATCGATAAGAAAAACACACCATATATGGAAGTTACAACTATAACAAAAGCTTTGGAATGTGCTGTTCAAGCTTTAAATAAATATAAATTTGATATTAAAATTTCAGGTGGTAAGGAGTTTTAATAGAAAAAACCCATCATTAGATGGGTTTTTCTATTAATCTTCAATAATTCCAAGAATTTCATCTAAATCCAATAGAATGTAGTCATTGGAAGAGTTATTAATTTTAATTCCGGATTTTTTGGAGAAGATAACTTTGTCACTAATATGAAATAACGAGTTTACTTCAGAGTTAGAACTTAAAGATACTATTTCACCAATCCTATAATTTTTTTCCTCATTATTTTGTATTAATATGATACCTGTGGATGTTTTTTCTTCTGGATTTACAGTTTTAATAAGAACTCTTTTTCCAATAGGTTTAATTTTCATATATACCTCCTAAAATATTTTAAGATACTAAAATTGTAACAAAAAAAAATAAAAAAGCAATAGAAATAAAAAGAAGAGATGACGGGACATCTCTTCTTAAAACGGGTTTTTAACCAATCAACTGGAGGGTTGTTGGCTATTTTATATAATAAGTTTAGCACCTTATTATCAACTTATGATATAATCAAATAAAGATATAAGATTTTATTTAATTTAGTAAAAAAATATCTTTAAAAATATACAAATTGTTTTACTAGGTAAAATATACATTAAAAAAATGGGTTTGTCAATAAAAAAGTGAAGGAGTTGAGGATGGATTTTAAAAGTCAAAATAAAAATATTACAAATTTATTAAAATTTATCAATCGGTGTGGCGGGTCTAATAAACTAGAAATTGCTGAGAACATAATGGTTTCACCAGCTGCTTTAACAAAAATTTCTAAAAAACTGCTTGGAGACAATATACTTATTGAAAAGAAATATGTAGATGAAAATAATAGAAAAAGAAATCTTTTAGTAATAAACTATGAAAGATTTTGTTCGATAGGTGTATTAATAGAAGAAGAGTTTACAAAAGTTATTTTGACGAATTTAAAAAATGATATTTTAGATGAATTAAAGTTCAAAAATAATTATAATGGAGACTTTGATGAGTATTTAAAATCTTTGCTTGAATTTATTGATAAACTTGTAAAAGCGAATAAAGTTTTATCTGAAAAAATTTTAGGGGTAGGCATAGTTGTAACGAGCAAATTTATTCTAAAAAAATCAATAGACCTATTTAAAGAAGATAGCTTTTCACCTTTGAAAAAAATAATTATGGAAAAGTTTTCAGGATATGTATTTGTTGAAACAGAAATTAGAGCAGAAGCACTATATGAAGCTTTTTTAAATCCAACATACAAGAATTTTTTCCTAGTTAAATATGGAGAAAAAAGGGGAAGTGCTATTGTTATAGATAGCAAACTTGTAAATCCTGCTATCTCCCATTATAGATCAATGGGGACCAGACACTTTATAATAGAGCCTAATTCAGATGTTTATTGTGAAGTTTGTAAGAAAAAAGGATGCTTTGATACAATGGTTTCGCCTCAAAATATATATGAAGAGATTTTAAAAGAAAATAATCATTCTACTCGTATAGTTGAAAAGTATGAGAATATGAGTTTTGAAGAGTTTATAAAAAGGGCAGAAGGAGGAGAGATTACAGAGTGCAAGGCTCTTAGAAAAGTAGCAAGATATATTGCAATACTTATGATTAATCACAACAATTTACTCCCATTAGATGTATTTTTACTTTCTGGAAGAGTTTTTAAAAGTACACTTTTTCTAAGTTACTTAAAAATGTATTTACAGGAGTTTCAACTAGGGGAAGTTCATGAAAAACTTATAGTTTTAGATAAACATTTTGAAAGAGAGGAGTTAATAACATCCTTTCTACCAATAAATTATATTTTTTATAATTACAATTTTCAAGATAATTTAGAAGAGTAATTTTTAAGAGATAGAAAACTATCTCTTTTTTTTATAAAATAATTTCATGTAGTAAAATTAAAATAAAAATATAAAAATGGACTTTTCTTTTAATAATAAGGGGTTATAGTTCATAAACAAACAAAAAAATAATTTACTTGGAAAAATTATGTTTACAAATTTTAAAAAATATTGTATAAAGAATACAGTGGAAAGAGATATTTTTTACTTAGAAAAATTATTTTTTAATAACACAATTAAAAATCGGAGGGGATTTTATGAAAAAATTAGCACTTTTTTTAGGATCTTTACTTGTTGTAGGAACTGCGGTTCAAGCCAAAGAGGTTGTTGTAGCGCCAGTTGAAGTATCAAAAGAGGTTATAGTTGTAGCTGAACCTGTAGTTGAGGAGGTTGTAGTTGCACCAGTATTTAAACCAACAGGATATGTGGGATTACAATATAAAGCTTATGGTGAAACAGAGGGGCATGGAGATAAAATAACAAGAGATGCAAATGGAGCTCCTGCATCTGACGACAATCAAGATACATGGAATAGAGGAGCTAATAACTACTCTAGACTTGAGACAACTTTTGGTATTCAAGCAACTGAAAACTTCAAGTTAGAGGGAAGAATTAGAGATTATAATAATTTAGAAAGAAATGATGGTAATTATAAAAACTCTAAAAATGGAACTGAGACAAGATTAAGAGCATATTATCAACATAATGATTGGTTCACTTCAAGAGTACAGTATAGAGATGAAGAGAATGATTCTCAAAATTTAGAGTACCAAGCAAGATTTACAGCATATAAAAATGAAGGAGCACTGTTAAGTAAGTTATTATTTGCTCCAAAAGTATACCATTCATTCCCAGAAGATGGTGGATCTGATTATATGAACACTATCGGTATGGATATCGAATATGCAGGTAACTTACCATTAGGATTTACTTGGGATGGTACAATCTACTTAAATCAGAACTTCTATGGACAAGACTTCTATAAAGATGTAGATTTAACAACAAATACATTAACAGGTAGAAAAGATAAAGAATTTGTAGCAGAGTGGGAGATTTATTTATATAGAAATGTTGCGTTATACTCAACAGATAAGTATGGAATAGACTTTAATTTTGAGGGTGGATATGACCCATATGTATTTGGACAGTATGACAAATATACAAAAAATCAGACTACTGGAAAAATTTCTAAATCAGCTAAAACAACTTATAGTTTATACGCATTGCTAACTTTAGATGCTGAGTATAAAGTGACAGAAAACTTTGCGGTAAACGCTGGAGTTGGAGCAGAGTATAGAAACTGGAGTAACACAGCTCAAGATTCAGCTTCTCACTGGAGATGGCAACCACTTGCATACGTAGGAATGAAAACAACATTCTAATAGATGTAATAAAAAACCCCTGGATTTATTCCAAGGGTTTTATTTTTATTACAACGATTTAATATCCTCCGTAATTGTCAGCAGCCAAAATAGCGGCCAAAACTTTTTCAGGAGTGACTTCAAAAGGCATATTATGAATTGTTTCACCTGGAGCACAAGCTAGTTTAGCGACTTCCAAAAGTTTTTCCCTTTCAATAGAATTGATACCTAAATCTTGTAAAGATGTAGGTAATCCAATATTTTTACAGAAGAATAGAACTTCATCAATTTCATCCATAGGTGCATTCTCAAGAAATAATTGAACTAAAGTACCAAAAGCTACTTTCTCTCCATGATAGAACTCGTGGCACTCTTCTAGAGCAGTTAATCCATTGTGAATAGCATGAGCAGCAGCAAGTCCTCCACTTTCAAAACCAATTCCACTTAGATATGTATTTGCTTCGATAATATTTTCTACAGCTTTTGTACAGGCACATTTTTGTGCAGCAAACATAGCTTTTTCTCCATCCGCTATAAGTGTATCAAAGCATAGTTTAGCTAGAGCCAGAGCAGCTTTAGTAGGGAGTCCACCTGCCATGTTTAAAGCTCCAGATTGTTCACAAGCTCTAGCTTCAAAGTATGTGGCTAAAGCATCTCCCATTCCACTCGCCAAAAGTCTAGCGGGAGCCTTAGCAATGATTTCAGTATCCATTAAAACTATATCAGGATTATTAGGTAAAATAAGATATTCATCAAAAATGCCATCATCTGTGTAAAGAACAGATAATGCACTACAAGGAGCATCAGTAGATGCAATGGTAGGAACAATTATAACAGGAAGATTTGAATAATAGGAAAGAGCTTTGGCAGTATCTAGAGTTTTTCCACCACCGACTCCAATAACAATTTCAGATTTTTTTTCTTTTAGAATTTTTTTCAATCTATTAATCTCAGTTTTTGAACACTCTCCATTGAAAATTTCAAAAGTAGCAACTAAGTTTTCTTTTTTAAAACTGTCTTTTATGGTATTCTCAGTGATGCTCATGACAAAATTATCAGCAATAATAAAAGCATTTTTTTTTGCATATTTTGCAATATTGCTTAAAGAGTTAGCTCCTTGAATATATTTACTCGGTGATAAAATAATGTTTTCCATATTAGTACCTCCACAATCTTTAATAAAAAGAACTTCAATACATATTTATTACCATTAAACTCTTAATTTGTAAATAGAAAAGTGGTATAATCTAATAAAAAAGGATGGTGGAAGATGCTGAAACTTTTTGATGCAATTGAAGAGAATGAGCCAAAAAAAAGAATAGATAAATTGAGGAAAGAGATAGAGCGTTATAATTACTATTATTATACTAAAAATGAGTCTATAGTTTCAGATTTTGAATTTGATAATCTTTTAAAAGAGTTGGAAAAGTTAGAAAGAGAGTATCCAGAGCTTAAAGTGGAGATATCTCCGACAAAACACGTAGGAGCTATTGATTTAAAAGAATCAAAATTTAAAAAAGTTATTCATAAAAAACCTATGTTAAGTTTAAATAATTCATACAATATAGAAGATGTGATTGCTTTTACAGAGAGAATAGAGAAAAATCTTGAATATAAACATGAAAAGTTGGAGTATGTTCTTGAGTTAAAATTAGATGGAGCTAGCATAAGTGTTACATATGAAAAGGGAGAACTTGTGAGGGCAGTGACGAGAGGGGATGGAATAGAAGGGGAAGATGTAACAGAAAATATCTTAGCTATCGATACAATTCCTAACTATTTAAAAGAGAATATTGATTTGGAGGTCAGAGGTGAAATTGTTTTACCTTTGAGTCAATTTGAAAAATTAAATGAAGAAAGACTGGCAAACGAAGAGGACATATTTGCTAATCCAAGAAATGCAGCCAGTGGAACTCTAAGACAGTTGGATTCAGAAATTGTTAGAGAAAGAGGCTTGGATGCATATTTTTATTATTTAGTTGAGCCTTTAAAATATGGATTTAAAACTCATAAAGAGAGTTTGGATTACTTGGAGAGAGTTGGAATAAAAACAACAAAGGTAGCTGAAGTAATAGATGATTTAACCATTATGGAAAAAAGAATTGCCTACTGGGAGGAAGAGAGAGAAAAGTTAGATTTTGAAACAGATGGACTAGTAATAAAATTAAATAATATTGCTCTATGGGATGATGTTGGTTATACAACGAAAAGCCCAAGATGGGCTATAGCTTATAAATTTCCGGCAAAGCAGGTTACAACTAAGCTTTTAAATATAACTTGGCAAGTGGGAAGAACTGGAAAAGTGACTCCAGTAGCTGAGTTAGAAGAAGTTGAATTATCTGGAAGTAGAGTTAAAAGAGCTAGTTTGCACAATATAGATGAGATTTTAAGAAAAGATATTAGAATAGGGGATAGAGTATTTATAGAAAAAGCTGCTGAAATTATTCCACAAGTTATAAGTTCTGTAAAAGAGGTTAGAACTGGTGAAGAAAAAGAGGTTACTCCTCCAACATCCTGCCCAGAGTGCGGATCAATTTTGGAGAAAGAGGATGGACTAGTTGATTTAAAATGCGTAAACTCTGAGTGTCCAGCAATTATACAAGGGAGCATTGAATATTTTGTATCGAGAGATGGAATGAATATAGGGGGATTTGGAAGTAAGATTGTAGCGAGAATGTTAGAACTTAATTATATAAAGGATATTACAGATATATATAGTTTAGCAAAGTATAAAGAGGAGCTTATGGAACTGGATAAAATGGGAGAGAAAAGTGTAGAAAAACTTTTGGCTTCAATAGAAAAAAGTAAAGAGAGACCATACTCTAAAACGTTGTATGCTTTAGGAATACCTTTTGTTGGAAAATTTTTAGGTAATGTTTTAGCAAAGAAAAGCAAGAATATAGATAGATTGTCCCAAATGACAAAAGAGGAACTTTTGGAAATTGATGGTATTGGAGATAAAGTCGCTGAATCTGTTTATAAATTTTTTAGAGATGAAAAATCAATGGAAATAATAAGGAAGTTACAAAAATATGGGGTGAATTTTGGAAAAAAAGATGAGGAGATTGATAAAAAAACGGTTGAAAACGGTAAACTTTTAGGAAAAACATTTCTATTTACAGGAAAACTACAAAAATTTAAAAGAGAGGAAATTAAAGATTTGATAGAATCCTTGGGCGGAATAAATCTTTCATCTGTAAGTAAAAAATTGGATTATTTAATTGTTGGAGAGGATGCTGGAAGTAAGTTAACAAAGGCAAAAGAGATTGGAACAATAAACATTTTAACAGAGGATGAGTTTATAGAATTAACTAAATAGTAAAAAAATTATGATTTTTATAGAGCTAAAATCAGTAGTTTTAAAAATATTTTTTGGTTCAAAATTGTTAAATAATTTAGTTATTTTTTTATCTTTGTTGATTTCTTATTTATCCTAGGGTATACTCCTATTACTTATTTAAGTATGTTATAATATTTAGGGGGGATTATGTTTATTAGAAAATTAATTTTAGGATCGTTATTTTTATCAACTGTAACTGTTTCTATGGCTAAAACTGTTGTGACAGGGGAAAGGTTTAAAAATAAGCAAGTTATATCATCATTGGATGTTGATGATTTACAACCTGGTAAGTATGAATTGTTTATGAAACTTACGGAAAATAGTATAGGGCAACCATATTATGTTCCAGTAACAGTAATTAAAGGAAAAAATCCTGGACCAAAGTTTATGTTAACTTCAGGTGTTCACGGAGATGAGATTAATTCTATTTTAGCTCTTAATAAAGTTAAGGGTAAGCTTACTTCTAAAAATATCAATGGAACTGTAACGATAGTTCATATGCTCAATATTCCTGGAATTCTATCTAATTCTAGAAATTATCTTTCAACAGGAAGATATCCGTCAAGTACAAACTTGAATAGAGGAATTGATGCTGGAGACGATACTTATTCGGAAGAGATTTATTCTAAAAAACTTTGGGAGGATATACTTAAACCAAATGCTGATTTTGCAATAGATATGCATACTGGTGGAGCCACAAAATTTCCGTTTCTTATATATTTAACAGACAATAATGCTAAAGTTAAGAAAATGGCTGAAATATCTGGAGCAGATATTGCCAAAATAGAACTTGAAGGTACTGAAGGAGCTGTTGAAGATGCGTATTTAAAGTTTGGAGTACCAGCCATAACTTATGAAGTTGGTACTGGAACAAAAATTGAACCTGAATTAGTAGATAGAGCTGTAGATGGGGTGATGAATACTCTTGTTTATTCTGGAAATATGAAGGGAACGATAAAAAATAAAAAAAAGCCAGAGTTTGTTAACGAATGGAATAGAATATCCGCTGAAAATGCAGGAATGGTTGAATATAAAGTTAAGTTAAATGACAAAGTTAAAGTTGGAGATATAGTCGCTGTTGGTTATGATAATTTTGGAAATGTTATTGCAGAATACAGGACAGATAAATCTGGGATAGTGGCTTCTTTAAGAGATTACCCATTCTTTGAAAAAGGTTATACTGTTGGAAGAGTAGCTTATAAGGTAGATTCAAAGAAAAATTAATCATAAAAAATAAACCTCATTCGTATCAATAATTTGATTAGAATGAGGTTTATTTATATATTAGCACTTTTATTTAAAAGATTTTTTATTGATCGTTTACAGGTTCATTTAAAGATTTTTCATATACTTTTAAAAATGGAATATATATGAAAAATGAAACAGCAATCAATCCACAACTTAGAATAAATGCAGCGATACTAAAGTTAGTTGCAAGCAGGGCTCCAACAGGTCCTGGAGTTGTCCAAGGAACAAGAGTTATAATTTTACCAACTAAGTCAAACTTTGTAGCAAACCATGCTATACAAGCATTTAATACTGGAACTCCAACAAATGGAATAAACAATAGTGGATTCATTACTATAGGAGCTCCAAACATTATAGGTTCGTTAATATTGAATACTGCTGGAATAACTGATAGTTTTCCGATAGATTTAATATGTGCATTTTTACTCACAGACATAGCAAGTGCAAGCCCTAGAGTAGCTCCAGCTCCTCCGATATAAACATAAGTATCAAGGAATCCTCCTGCAAATATTTTTGGTAGAGTTTCACCAGCTTGAAGGGCAGCTTGATTGACAGCAAGATTAGATAAAGTTATAGAGTTAATAATGGCTATAACGATATTTGTTCCATGTAATCCAGCGAACCATAGAAGATGAGTAATTATAATGATAAAGATTACTGATATCAGTGAATCAGACATATTTAATAGTGGTGCAAAAGCTTTTAAAATAATTTCAGGAACCATAAGATTTAAACTCTTCATTGCAAAGACATTCACCGCTTGGAAGATGATTGTAACAAATACAATTGGAATCAATAACTCAAATGATTTAGCAATTGCGGGTGGTACTGAGTCAGGAAGTTTAATAACAAACTTTTTTTGTACCAATAATCTGAATATTTCAATAGCTATGATTGCTCCTAGTATGGCTGTAAATAGCCCTTTAGCATCAAGATATCTGGCATCCATAATTGGCATCCATCCGCCATCTGGGATAAGAAACAGGGCTCCAGCTCCTTCGGCTTGACCAACAGGTAACCAATCAAGTTTAGCTGAAACCAGTAAAAAAGCATACATTGATAGGAATCCACCAGTTGTACCATTAAGACTATAACTATTAGATAGAGACATCCCAATCCCATATGAGACAAATAGAGACATTATACCCATGCTCACATAGAAGGGTTGTACTAAGTCTCCTTTAAAAGATCCCATTAAATTAGCGTACCATTCCATATAAAGAATATTGTTAGGATCAGTACACGGTAAATTTACCATTAAAAGAATAAAAGAACCAATAATTAAGAATGGCATCACATAAACAAAACCATCTTTGATAGCATTTAGGTATCTATTTTGCCCGACTTTAGCAGCAATAGGCATAAGTTTTTCTTCAATAATATTCATAAAGTTGCTCATAAATTTTTCCTCCATATTTTAAGTTCTATTATATCAAATTTTATAGAAAGGGGTGGAGGAAAAAACTTCCCCTCCCCATAATTTTTAAAATTTTTGAGAATTTGATAGTTAGTTAAACTTGTAGTTTAAACCAACATATCCCCACCACATATTACACGTTTCTTTTCCATTTACTCCACCAAAAATATTTGAATTTTTGAAATCTCTTTTTCCATTTTCAAAAGCGACTCCAACAAATGTAGAAAGTTGTTCAGTGAATACATAGTTACCCATTAATTCATATCTGATTCTGTCCCCAAATCCAGCTTCCCAATCTCTTTTAAAATCTCCATTGCTATCTTTAGAATCTACAGTTTTCTCTAAAGTAAGTCTAATTCTAGGCATAATAGTTAATTTTTCAGTAGCTTGGTAAGGCATCATAATTCTAAGTTGAGTTTCTACCATCTCATAAGAGTCATAGAACTCTCCAGTTGTGTAGATAGTAGGATTTAATGACAATGTTTCAGTCAATTTAAATGAAGGTCCAAAATCTCCTTCCCAGTAGTTTCCTTTTGTACGTTTTCCAGATTTAACAATAGCTGTAGGATCTAGAATATCAATTTCATAGCTAGTTCCTTTATCCATATCATGACCAACAACAAACCATCCAGCAAAAAGATTGTTATAATAATTCCAATCAGTTCCTAATTCAAATCTTTCTCTTCTGAATCCATCACCATTTTCATTTCTGTATTTAACATGGAACCCTTGATTTTCAAGTAGTTGATATCTAACTTTCCAATCAGTTCTTGTTCTATCGTTTGTTCCCTCTTTGAAAGAATAAGCTCCTCCGATATATCTTCTTTCAACATTCAAATCCAAAGTTAATTTTCCTTTAGAAGCAGAGACACCAGTTCCCCAGAAAAGAGCATCATCTCCATTTCCCATAGGGTTCATTGACCCTTGATAATTTCTAGGCAATCCAGATCTAACTATCTTAGATGAGTTGTCAAAGTTTTCAGTTTCTAAATACATTCTACCATTAAAAGTCCATTTATCCTCAGGAATTTCAACCATTGTCATAACTTGAGTCTCATCATTTAAACTCTCTTCTTTAACTTCTCCTGCGATAGGTGCTTCAGTAATAGTTGTAGGTCCCGTTACAACCTCTTTAGCAAAAACATTTGTACCCAATAATGATAAAACAGCCAATAAATAAAGTGATTTTTTCATTTGTTCCCCTCCCGTTTTTTAGTAAAAATAGCAATCTATTTTCTTACTATTTAGCTAAGCTTAAAGCAAAGTCTAAAATTTTCTTACCATTTAAAGTTCCGTATGCCATAGTATCGATTACATCCAAAGGTTTTCCAGCTTCAGCAGCGATAGCTCCCAATTCAGCTTTTTTAAATCTAACCTGTGGACCTAAAAGAAATACATCATATTTAGGTAGTAACTCATGGAATTGTTCTAAACCTACGGCATCAATTTTAACTTCTATATTTTCAGCAGCAGCGGCAGCTTCCATTTTCTTAACAACCATACTTGTTGACATTCCTGCAGAACAAAGTAATAATATTTTTTTCATAGTTCTTTCTCCTTTTAATATATATTTTTAGTTACATATTTGAATTTATAATCTGTTTTAAGTGATCCAGTCACTTGGCATTACGATTATAGTTTATGTTTTAAAAAAAGTCAAATTTATCAAAAATAAGACTTTTTTCGTCAAGTGCAAATCTATATTCTAAAAAAAAGCTTGAAAGAAAGAGATAAATATTGTATTCTCTAGTTGTAACGAAAAAAAAATAAAAAAAAATCGTCTAATTTTTATATAAAGTTGTTTAAAAAAAACAAAAAAATTTTAAAAATTAAAAAAAATTTATTAAAATATATAAAAAAGGTGGTGTAATATGAGAAAAATGACCTTTGATTTTTCTAAAAATGATATTTTTATAGATACGGATAAAAAATTAAATAAAAAAGAAAGAGATTTTTTAGAGATAATCAGAGAGAGGTATAAAGGAAAGAATGAGAAATATATAATTTTTACAGAAAAAGAACTAAAATCAATTGTAAAAGAGAGAGGTTTGATAGAAGATTTTTTAGATAAATTTTCAAAAAGAAGGATTCATTTAAAATTGATAGAAAAAGGGGAAGAGATATTTTTTTCTTCATTTCCGATATTTGATTTTTATATGAGAAATAGGGAAGAGTATAGACTCTATATTTCGAGGTCATTAAAATCAATTAAAGAGAGTGGAATTTTTGATGATATAGATTTACTGTTAATTCTTTTATTTAAGGATAAAAAAAGTTTTCAACTCTATTTAACTATGATAAAAAATAGAAATCAAGGTGGTTTTTTAATAGGTAAAGATCAACTAAAAGAACTTTTAGGGGTAGGACAAGAAAATTATGAAAGATTTTATGACTTTGAAAAGACAATTCTAAAACCAGCATTAGAGGATATAAATCAATTAACAAAATATAATATAGAGTATAAAAAAATAAAAAATAGTGATGGGTTTACCAGCAAAATAATGGAGATAGAATTTATATTTAGTCATAAGCTATCTGCAATTTTAGTAGAAGAGATAGATAGGTTATTGCTCCCACTTAGAGATAGAGTGGATTCAATATCCACTATAAGTAAAGTTATAGAGGAAGCGTTATTAAAAGAGGGAGTAGAATTTGTTAGAAATAATTTATATCATCTAGATAAGGGAATTTCAGGTTCTTTGGATGAAGCTATATGTTTAGCTCTAAAAGAAAACCAAGAACTAGAAAAACAAGAAAAATATATTTTAGTTAATAAAACGGTAGATATATTTTCCAATAGATTCATTTTTGAATCAAGGCTTTATAAGGAACTTTTAAAATGTAAATTTTATTATAACTATAGTTTTTTAAAGATTTTAAGAAGTATGAAGATAGGGGAAATGTTGGAGTATAAAGATGAGGGACATAAAATAAATATTCTCTATTTGGATAAAGGGAGAGAAAGCAGTATAGAAATCTATAAAACAGTGGAAGAGGCTACGGGAGAAAAAAAATAAATTTCCCCGTCAATGTATGAAAAAAAGTTAGGAAGTGATTGAGAATATTATGGATATTAGACGAATAAAATAAATAAATTTTTCTTGAAGTTTTAACGCTTGACTTATGTGGAAAAATTTAGTAAAACCTAGGTAAAATAAAGGTTTTGAGGAGGGAGTAGAGAATGAAACAATTAGGAATATCTGTATATCCATTTCATGCTACATTAGAAGAGAATAAAAAATATATTGAATTGGCTGCAAAGTATGGATATAGGAGAGTTTTTACTTGCTTGTTATCGGTTGATGGGGATAAAGAGATTATACTGAAGGAGTTTAAAGATACTATAGATTATGCAAATAGTTTAGGAATGGAAGTCATGGTGGATGTAGCTCCATCAATATTTAATAAATTGAATATAAGTTACGAAAATCTGTCCTTCTTTAAAGAGATAGGAGCTTGTGGAGTAAGGTTAGATTTAGGTTTTTCTGGAAATGAAGAGAGTATAATGACATTTAATGAGTATGGATTATTAATTGAAATAAATATGAGTCAAGATACAAACTATGTGAATACTATAATGGACTTTATGCCAAATAAAGAGAAGTTAGTTGGGTGCCATAATTTTTATCCACACAGATATACAGGATTATCAAGGGAACATTTTAGAAACTGCAATAAAAGATTTAAGAGTTTTGCTTTGACAACAGCAGCTTTTGTTACATCACAAACAGGGACCTTTGGTCCATGGCCTGTAAATGATGGACTTTGTACATTGGAGGAACATAGAGATCTTCCGATTGAGGTTCAAGGTAGAGAGTTGTTCAATGAAGGGATAGATATTGTGATTATATCCAATTGTTTCCCAACAGAGGAGGAGCTTAAGAAATTAGCAGATATAAATAAAGAGATGTTAGAGATAGAGTGCGAAGTTTATAAAGGTGTAGGAGCAGTCGAAAAAGATATAATAGAAAAAGAGCTACATTATCAAAGAGGAGACGTAGGGGAGTATGTTGTTAGATCAACACAACCAAGAGTAAAATATAAAGGTATCCATTTTGAGCTATTTAATCCAGTTGATATTAAAAAAGGAGATGTTTTAATAGAATCGTCACTTTATGGACAATATGCGGGAGAGCTACATATTGCAAAAAAAGATATGAAAAATTCGGGAAAAACAAGTGTAGTAGGAAAGATAGATTCGAATTATATGGGATTGTTAGATAGTATTAAACCTTGGCAAAAATTTAAGATTAAAATAAAAAAGCAATAAAATCGGTTTAGGAGGAGAAAATGATAGATTTTACGGAAGAGGAATTAGAGGAGATAATATTTTCAATAGTTGCGTATGCAGGAGAGGCAAAAGGATGTGCTCATCAAGCATTGGCATTTGCAGAAGAGGGAAAGTTTGAGGAGGCTGAAGAGTGTATGAGAGAGTGTGATGCGGCAGTTTTAAAAGCTCACCACGTTCAAACTGATATGATTCAAAAGGAAGCAGGAGGACAAAAGATTCCATTATCAATAGTTTTTGTTCATGCTCAAGATCACTTGATGACAGCTTTATCTGAGAGAGAGTTAATTAAGAAAATGATTAAACTAAATAAGAGATTATTCGCATTAGAAAATAAATAGTAAAAAGCATAAAATGGAGAGTGTTTAACTCTTTGTGTAAACCTCAGTAATTTTTCTAGATTAATAGATTTAATATTTTTTACTTTTAATACTAATATTTTCTTTAGAATAATACGAATTTAACTCGGCGTCAGGGTTTTTCT
>NZ_CDRRQU010000033.1:0-26622 GCF_977044495.1 Cetobacterium sp.
AACTACCCGTAGAGCGTGATTAATATATCCGACATGAGTCAGATACTTCCCACGAAGCCCCGCCCTCTATTAGGGCGGTGGTAGTTCACAAATTCAATAACAAAATATTTAGAACTTGATAAAATTTTGAACTCTCCATTTTTAACAGTCTATCCGGATATTGGGAATTTGGCAGCTTGGGGAAAGGATACAAAATGAGCTTTTAGATAAACATTTTTTAAGAAAACATGGTAAGAATGCGTATTACGGTCAGGCTACTCATGCACTTTTTAGAAAAGACTAGTAAAGTTTAATAAAATAAAAAAACCTTTAAGTTAAAATTATTAAACTATTTGACTTAAAGGTTTTTTATAGTTTATTCTATTTTTTCAATTTCAAAGTCAAATTCATTTTCTTTAAAAAGATTTCTAATCTTAGGATCGGAGAAGTCTTCAGTTGTTTTTAATGTTACAATCCTTGCTGGATAATCGATTGATACAGAGATTACCCCTTTAATTCCTTCAAAAACAGTTTTTACATTTTCTGCTTCCTCTCTACTTTTGAAATTTTTAATAATAATGTTTTTTTTCATCATGTCGAACCTCCTTAGATTTTAAATAAATTGTATTTTAAATCTCTTATTCTAATAAATATAGATATCTCCTTTAAAAAATTATAATAAATTTTTATAAAGGAATTGGATTAAATATTTAGAATAGCAATAACAAGAATTAGAAATTAATAAAAATTTAAAAAAGAATTGGAGGTGAAACGTTACTAAAAAGAATCTAAATATAGTGAAGCTATAAAATAAGCTCATTCATAAAAAATTGAATCTATAGTTGTAGATTTTTATAGACGAATAGTAACGGATTTTAATGTATTTAGCGATTTTTGTATGGCAAGACTTAAAAACAAATGAATTTGGTTGCGAGTTCAAATTGAGTGAAAATTTAGAAAGCATAAGAAATTTTTCTTTAGAAATGGCAAAAATAGAGTTGGAAGAGCAGTTTTTAAAAGAAGATTTAATCAATAAAATGGATGGTTTAGGCAATTGGAGTAGCTCATTTTCTAAAGTAGATGTCTATGAAGTAAGGCTACATAAATCCGATAATTAGCTTGTAAAATATAATTTAGATAGCTTAGAGTAAAGTTAAGCTATCTAAATTAAACTATTAAAATATAAGTAAACTGATTGCCATAATAATCATTCCACTGATTAATCCGTAGATTGCTAAGTGATGTTCTCCATAGTTTTCAGCGGCAGGAAGAAGTTCATCCAAAGAGATAAAAACCATGATACCAGCTACTCCAGCAAAAATTATACCAAAGATTAAATCATTCATAAAAGGTAGCAATATTAAATAGCCTATTAAAGCTCCAAGAGGTTCTGATACTCCTGATAAAAAGGAATAGATTAGAGCCTTTTTTTTACTCCCAGTTGAAAAATAGATAGGAACCGAAACGGCAATTCCCTCTGGAATATTATGCAGGGCTATTGCTATAGCGATAGATACCCCTAAAGTTGAGTCATCAATGGCACTCATAAAAGTGGCTAGTCCTTCTGGAAAATTATGTATACCTATTGCTAGTGCAGAAAAAATTCCCATTCTGTGTAGATTTTTATTTTTTTCTAGTGTTTGGGTATTGATATCTTCAATATTTTTTACTTCATGAGGATTTTCATAGCTTGGAATCAATTTATCAATTAAAGCTATTAAAAGCATTCCTCCAAAGAAAGATAATACAGTAAAAATTGTTCCATTTTTTTCACCTGCAAAATTAATCAATGATTTTTGAGCTGTAGGAAAAATTTCTACAAATGAAACATAAATCATAACGCCTGCAGAAAATCCGAGTGTTATTGAGAGAAATTTTATATTTGTTCTCTTGGAAAAAAATGCAATAAAACTCCCAATACCAGTGGATAATCCAGCTCCTAAAGTTAAAAGAAATGCAAAAAAAATATTGTTCAAGCAGATTCTCCTTTCTGTAAATAAGTTTTTATATGAATTATATATATAAAATATTTGTTAGTCAAATTAAATTTGCTAAAAATTTAAAAAGCAATTAAAAATGAGGCTAAGTAAAAGCCTCAGAATTAAAATAAAAATTTATAATTAATTAAATAAATTAATAATTTTTTGTTCTTTCACGTCGATAAGCCCTAAATCACTCATTTTGGTATTTGGAATAACTATTAAAGCCAGTGTAGTGGGTCTTGTTATTGGTGAGGCAGTTTCGATTCCCATTTTTTTAAGAATTTTATTCATCTCTGTGATCTCTTTTGATAAAATTTCAGCGGGTTGATTTGAAAGCATTCCAGCTATTGGGAAAGGTAAGACACCAGTAATAAGACCATTTTCTGAAGTTACAATTCCTCCACCTAACTCTTTTATTTTTTGAGCAATTGCCAAAGCTTCATTTGGTTTATTAAATATAATTGTCAAATTATGGCTATCATGGGAATATGTTGTTCCTACTCCACCATTTTTTAAATAGAAGTTTTCAACGACTGCTAGAGCTATATTATTATTTGATTTATGTCTATTAATAATGGCAACAAAATTTAGATTTGTATTTTTGGAGATATCAATAAACCCATCTTTGACATTAACTACGACAGTTTTTCTGTCGGTTACAGACCTTTCTTTTGTAAGATACGATAAAACTTCAATTTTGATTTCTCCATTTTCTATAGGAGCTTTTATTTTGAAATCAGTTTCACTTAATTCGTTTATATAAACTGAGTTTAAAGTGTCAATCTCTAAATTTGGATTTTTTATTTCAACAGTCAATTTGTCATTTTCTGCAACTAGTTTTCCATGCCAGAAAGTTTTTAAAACATTAAAATCAACTAAATTGTCTAGAACAACTATATCTGCAAAATATCCCGGAGCAATAGCACCAATTTTATCTAATTTATACTCTTGAGCAGTATTTAAAGTGGTAGCTCTGATAGCTTCGATAGGTTCTAATCCAGCTTTTACGGCCACTCTTACACAGTCATTGACATGCCCCACCTCTAAAATATCTTTGGGTTCTCTATCATCTGTACAAAGAGTTAAGTTTCTTGGAGATTTCATATTTTTAATGTTTTTAACTATAGAGGTTATATTTTTAGAGATAGAGCTTTCTCTAGCATCAACATACATTCCTTTTCTTATCTTATCTGAAGCTTGCTGACCACTTCTGGTTTCATGGCATGATATTGGACCGCCACAGATATATGCAGATAGTTCATTTCCACTCAACTCGGGAGCATGACCTTGAACAAACATCCCTTTTTTTATTGCTGTCTCAACTATTTTTGTCATTCTATCACTTTGATTAATAACTCCTACAAAATCCATAACTTCACCAAGACCTAAAACTCGAGGAAAGTCCAACATTTTTTCAATTTCAATATCGTCAAATTCAGCACCAGCGTTTTCAAGACCTACAACTGATGGAACACATGATGGAATTAGATAGTATTGAGTCATTGGGACATCTTTAGAGTTTTCAATCATATATTTAACACCATTTACACCTAACACATTTGCAATTTCATGAGGGTCAGCAATTATAGTGGTTGTTCCTTTTGGTAGTACTGCTCTTGCAAAGTTTACTGGTGTTAAGTGACTGCTTTCAATATGAACATGTGAATCAATAAATCCAGGCGAAATAAATCTTCCTTCGACATCAATTATATTTTTTCCTATATTGATAGTGTCTGCTTCACACTCCACAATATTAGCGATATATTTGTCATAAATATATATATTAGCTCTATATATTTCTCCAGAAAAAACATTTATTAGGTTACCGTTTTTTAATACTGTATCAGCTTCTCTTTTTCCTAAAGCGACTTCAACTAATTCTTTTCTTTTTTGTAAATTCATAGAATCCTCCTTCTAAAATAAAATGGCCCTTCCTCTAATTAGAGAAAAGACCATATCAAAACAAATGAGAATACAAAGAGGTATCTCAAATGGGATATTTATCCTTTCTCATAGTGACCTATTTACGGCAGGTCGTAGAAACATTCGTCCATATTACGAATATATATGAGAAAATATTCAACAAACTTTATTATAATTTTTTAGTTGTTTTAAAATTTTTAAAGTTAGGAAATAGTATCATAATTTTTTTTATATTTCAACTGTTTTTTTTAATATTTGGAATGATTATTTCTTTTGTTTAACTTCTGTAAAGTTTTAATAATATAATTTTATTTGTAAATTAGTATGCTATAATATGGCATTATGAAAATACGTAAATTTTTAGAGAAAAAAGATGTGAAAATTTCAAGTAAAAAATATTTTGTAGATGCATTGGGAGCTATGGCTTTAGGTATGTTTTCAACTTTGATAACAGGATCAATCTTAAATATGATTGGGCAACAATTAAATCTAAAGTTTCTAACAGAAGTTATATGGCCTATTGCTAGGGATGTAACGGGAGCTGGAATAGGAGTAGCTATAGCATACAGCTTAAAGGCACCACCTTTAGTTCTATTTTCATCAACTTTTACAGGAATGATAGGGTATTCTTTAGGAGGACCTATTGGAGCTTACGCAGCATCACTTGTTGGAATAGAATTTGGAAAGCTTATTTCAAAAGAAACAAAGTTAGATATAGTTTTAACTCCAGCAATAACAATTTTAACAGGAGGATTAGTAGGAACGAGTATTGGACCGATTTTAGGTAAACTGATGACTATGATAGGTTTTTTAGTTATGGAAGCGACGGAGTTACATCCATTTTTTATGGGAATATTAATTTCTGTATCTATGGGAATGGCTTTAACTTTGCCGATTAGTAGTGCTGCTATAGCTATGATGCTAAAATTAGAGGGGCTCGCAGCAGGAGCGGCAACATTAGGATGTTGTACTCAAATGGTTGGGTTTGCAGTAACGAGTTTTAAAGAGAATGGTTGGGGAGGAGTGGTAGCACAAGGATTGGGGACATCAATGCTTCAATTTTCAAATATAGTTAAAAATTGGAAAATTTGGATACCTCAAATATTAGCTTCAGTTCTTCTAAGCCCACTTGTGACAATAGTTTTTAAAATGGAAAATAGTTTTGCAGGTGCCGGAATGGGAACAAGCGGATTAGTGGGAATACTAGAAAGTTATATAACTATGGATAAAGTTGGGAGAGGAGGAGTGAAGACTGTTTTTTTAATAGGTATTCTCTATATTATACTTCCAGCAATAGTAACATATCTAATATCAATTTTTCTTAGAAAAAGAGAATTTATAAAAAACGGTGATATGAAAATAGAAAACTAAGAATAAATAAAATCTTCCATTAGAAAAATAATTAAATGAAAATATATAAAAGTAGCGAATAACATAAAAAAGAAAATGGAGGATAAGGTATGTTTAGAAATAAGGATGTAACAATAGGATCTTTACTTGTCACTCTTGGAATAGTCTATGGAGATATAGGAACTTCCCCACTTTATGTTATGCAAGCTATTCTTTATACAAACAATAACACAGTGAGCAGGGAATTGATACTAGGTGGAGTTTCATTGGTATTTTGGACATTAACTCTACAAACAACCATAAAGTATGTAGTATTGACTTTACGAGCTGATAATAATGGAGAGGGAGGAATTCTTGCACTTTATGCACTTGTAAAAAGATATTTTAAATGGCTTATTGTTCCAGCAATAATAGGAGTTGCAGCAATCTTAGCTGATGGAATATTGACACCACCTATATCTGTGAGTTCGGCTATAGAGGGATTGAACCTTATAGTTTTTTTAAGGGAAGACATAACCGTAATGATAGTGTTGGTAATTATTTTACTGCTATTTTCAGCACAAAAATTTGGTACAGAAAAAATAGGAAAAGTTTTTGGACCGATTATGCTTGTGTGGTTTTCTATGATTGCTATTTTTGGACTGATTCAATTGATACAAAATCCGAGAGTATTAGAGGGAATAAATCCATACTATGCTTTTAAGTTATTAATGAATGGAAATGTTCCGTATATATTGGGAGCGGTATTTCTTTGTACAACAGGAGCAGAAGCACTATACTCAGACTTAGGGCATTGTGGAAGAACAAATATATACTACAGTTGGATATTTGTAAAAACAACACTATTATTAAGTTATTTTGGACAAGGAGCATATCTTCTTTCAAGAGAAGGACAAGCTTTTGTAAATAGTCCATTTTTCTTAATTATGCCTAAATGGTTCATTATACCGGGAATAATAATAGCAACACTAGCCGCTATAATAGCGAGTCAAGCTTTAATATCTGGATCATTTACTTTGATATCTGAAGCGATAAAATTAAATATGTTTCCCAAATTAGCCATAAGATATCCCACAAAAGAGAAAGGTCAAGTATACATAGGAGCAGTAAATAAAGCTCTATGTATAGGATGTGTGGGGATAATTTTTATTTTTAAACAATCACAAAATATGCAAGCAGCGTATGGATTATCTATAACAATAACAATGTTGATGACAACATTGCTTTTATCACAATACATAAGATTTGTAAAAAATAGAAAAAAATTATGGGTTCTTGTTTTACTAGTTTTTGGAACTATTGAGTTATCATTTTTATATGCGAATAGTTTTAAAATACTAAATGGTGGATATGTGACATTATTAATAACTGCAGCATTGGCTTTTATTATGTATGTTTGGCAATACAGCTTTGAAATTAAGAAAAAGTATCTTAAATTTGTCAATTTAAGTGATTATGAGGAAAATTTTACTCTATTAAGAAATGATAGTGAATTACCACTTTACGCCGGAAATGTGGTTTACCTGACAAAGTCTAAACTTTGGAGTCAAGTAGAACCCAAAATTATATATTCAATATTTAATAACGAACCTAAAAAAGCTGATAACTATTGGTTTATGAATATAAATGTAACAGATAATCCTTACACAAGAGAATATATTTTTAATAAGATAGAAGAAAATAGAATATTTGTAATAGATTTTAATTTAGGTTTTAGGGTAGCACAAGGAATAAATGCTTTGATGTTTCAAGTGATTCGAGATTTAATCAAATCAGGAGAAGTTGTATTTAAGCCAAGAAATTATATGATAGATTATGAAAATATAAAAGGAATTGGAAACTTTAAATTTATAATGATAGAAGAGGTATTGGCTTTAGAAAATGATTTTTCTGCATGGGATAACTTTATAATTTCTACTCAACTATTTATAAGGAAATTTACTGTTTCTCCTCAAAAATGGTATGGAATAGATACCAGTGTAGTTGATGTTGAAAAAGTTCCAATTTTATTTGGTAAAGGTTTACCTGATGAAGATTTAAAAAGAATAAAATAATAAAAGAGGTCATATAATTGTGACCTCTTTTTCTATTATGCCTTCAAGTAATTATATTCTTTTATTACTTTTTTAACATAGTTTTGAGTTTCTTTAAATGGGGGAATACCATTATACTTTTTGACATTTCCAATTCCAGCATTATATGATGCTAAATCCAGTTTTAAATTGTTGTTTTGCTGCTCCAAACACCAAGCGATATATTTAGTTCCACCTTTTATATTTGCATTCATATCATTGGGATTAACTTGCATAAGCTTTGCTGTTTTAGGCATAAGTTGCATCAATCCTCTCGCTCCAGCAGTAGAGATAGTGCTATGTTTAAAATCACTTTCAACTTTTATTATAGCGGCAATTAGTTCTGGTTCAACATCATGTTTTTCTGAATTTTCAATAATACTTTTATATATGTTAGTAGCAATTTTTTCTGTAGTGGTATTTTTCTTTACGTAATCTTTTATTTTATCTGAAGGGTTATTTTCCTGAGAGAAAACACAGATTGTTAAAATAAAAAATAGCGCAACAAATTTAAATATTAACTTCAATAAATCTCACCTCTTGTAAAAAATATCACATATTTTATTATAGCATAAAAATCAGTAAAATGGAAGAAAATCAAAAGTTTTAGATAACAAGTATATGTAATTTTTAGAATTAAAAAAAATTATTGATTTTAATTTCAAAAAGAGGTATCATCAGGGTACACTAAAAAATATATTTATTAGGAGGGTATTATGTCATATGCTTTTTTCATGCCATCAATTTCTTATATGGGAGAAGGATGTATTAAAAATTTAGGACAAGAGATTAGCTCAAGAGGTTTTAAAAAATCTTTAATAGTAACAGACAAGATATTGGTAAATATTGGTTTAGTTAAAAAGTTAACAGATGTATTAGATGAAAATAAAATACAGTATGTTATTTTTGATGAGACAAAACCAAATCCAACAGTGAAAAATGTTAATGATGGATTAAAAATTTTAAAGGATAATGGATGTGACTTTGTGATATCTTTTGGTGGAGGATCGCCTCATGATGCAGCGAAAGGAATAGCTTTAGTAGCTGCAAATGGTGGAGATATAAAAGATTATGAGGGAGTGGACAGATCTGCTCATCCGCAGCTTCCTTTAATGTCAGTAAACACAACTGCTGGGACAGCTTCTGAGATGACAAGATTTTGTATAATAACAGATGAGGATAGACATATAAAAATGGCTATAGTGGATAAAAATGTAACCCCAATTATAGCTGTAAATGATCCAGAATTAATGATAGATATGCCAAAAAGTTTGACAGCGGCAACAGGTATGGATGCTTTGACTCATGCAGTAGAAGCTTATGTTTCAACAATTGCGACTCCTGTTACGGATGCGTGTGCTGAAAAAGCTATAGAGTTAATTTCTAAAAATTTAAGAGCTGCAGTGTTTGATGGAAAGGATATTAAAGCAAGAGATAATATGGCATATGCAGAATACTTGGCAGGTATGGCTTTTAATAATGCTTCTTTGGGATATGTTCATGCTATGGCACATCAATTAGGAGGATTTTATGATCTACCTCATGGTGTATGTAATGCCATCTTACTACCTCATGTAGTTAGATATAATGCTGAGGTGTCAAAAGAAAAATTAAGAAAAGTAGCTATACTATTAGGAGTAAATCCTCATATTTTGAATGAAAATAACTCGGCTGATTTAGCGATTGGTGAGATTGTGAGATTATCAAATGATATTGGAATTCCAAAGGGGATACAAGAGCTGGGAGCTAAGGAGGAAGATTTTACTACTTTAGCAACGAATGCTTTAAAGGATGCGTGTGGGTTTACAAATCCTAAACAAGCTACATTAGAGGAGATTATAGGTATATATAGAAGTGCAATGTAAAAATAAAGATAATAAAAAATATAATTTTTTAGATATAACTAAGAAAAAGGATAGAGGTTTATTTTTTAGAATAATCCTTACAAAGAGATAGAAAGTTGTAAGGAGGTAAAAATGTTAATAGAAAAATTAAAAAGTCAGATGGGTGAAAGTAAATATGATTGGTTGTATTCTGTTCATCATTTTTCTTTTGGAGATTACTACGATTCCAATAATTTAGGAGTTGGACCTTTAAGAGTAATAAATGATGATATTATAGCACCACATACAGGATTTGAAATGCACCCACATAAAAATATGGAAATATTGACATATATATTAGAGGGAGCGATAACCCATAAAGATAGTATTCATAGTAAAAAGATGAAAGTTGAAAAAGGTTCTGTTCAATATATGAGTGCTGGAACAGGTGTTTCTCATTCGGAAACCAATGAAGAAAATAGAGAAACAAGATTGGCTCAAATTTGGATAATTCCTGATAAAGATGGCTATGAACCAAAATATGGACAGGTCAATTTTAAATGGGAGGATAGAGTAAATAAATTTTTATTAATAGCTTCTGGAACGAAAGAAGCACCAATAAAAATAAATCAAAACGTAAATATGTATGCACTATATTTGGAGAAGGATAGAAAAATAAATTTTTCTCCAGAAACGGGATATGGATATTATATAGCTTTTTTTCAAGGGAGGACAAAAATTACAGGGTTTACCTTAGAAAAATATGAGGCTATAATGGGAGATGAAGAGATTGAGATGACTGCTCTAGAAGACAGTCATATGTTGATTTTTGAGATAAAAAAATATTTAAACCGTAAGCCCTAATAGCTTACGGTTTTTTAATATCTATTATTTTTTAGACTCTTGAAATAATTCACTTAAAGTGACAATATTTTGTAATTCACTAGGAATAATAATTTTTGTAGCTTGTCCATTAGCAACTTTTTCGAAAGATTCCATACCTTTTAACATAAGAACACTTTTGTCAGGAGCCGCTTCTTTAATTAGTTTAATAGCTTCGGCGTTTGCTTTTTGAATACTCAAAATGGCTTCAGCTTCCCCTTCTGCCTCTTTAATAGCTGCCTCTTTTTTTGCTTCAGCTCTAAGTATAGTGGCTTCTTTTTCTCCTTCAGCAACTAAAATAGCAGATTTTTTCTGACCTTCAGCCCTAAGAATTGATTCTCGTCGCTCTCTTTCTGCTTTCATTTGTTTTTCCATAGCGTCTTGAATTTCAGCAGGAGGAATGATATTTTTAAGTTCCACTCTATTTATCTTTATTCCCCAAGGATCGGTAGCTTCATCTAAGATAGCCCTCATTTTAGTATTTATTGTGTCCCTAGATGTCAAAGTTGAATCAAGTTCTAGCTCTCCAATTAGATTTCTTAAAGTCGTAGCTGTTAGATTTTCAATAGCATTTAAAGGATTTTCGACACCATAAGTATATAGTTTGGGATCAGTTATTTGGAAATAGACAACAGAGTCTATTTGCATAGTAACATTATCTTTTGTAATAACTGGTTGTGGTGGAAAATCTATAACTTGTTCTTTCAAAGAAACTTTTTTAGCAATCCTGTCAACAAATGGAATTAGAAGATTTAAACCTACATCCCAAGTTGTTAAGTATGCCCCTAATCTTTCAATAACAAAAGCTTGAGATTGAGCAACAATTCTAACATGAGCTCCAATTAAGAATATAGCAATAAGAATTAAAATAAATAAAAATAACATTATGATTCCTCCTAAGATTTTTTAATTAAAATTAATTTTTTCTTTATGTTCAAAGTTTTCAGTAAAGTGTTTTAATATCCGAACCAATAACAATTCCATCATGATTAAAAATAACAATCCATTTGTATTGAGGATTATGATTATCTCTAGAATGATTTCTTTTTCCTGCTCTAAATGTAGCAGAAAATGAGTTATACCCAGAGCTATCAATGGTAACATCATGATACATCCAAACTATATTCCCTTGATTATTTACGTGAATTGAGTAGGGGTTACCGAAAATATTTTGGATTTCATCTTGTGTTGTTTGATTTTTTACTACATTAGCTTCAATTGTATATGTAGAGAGATTTTTATTGTAAGTAGAGTTATTTGTACAACTCAAATAGAAAAAACTTGAGAGCAGAAGTAAAAATATTTTTTTCATAAAAAGCCTCCTCAATAACTTGGATGTAAAAATAGTAACATAAAAATATGAAAGAAGCAATGAATTAGAAAAATATTAAATTGAAATATATAATGATAAATGGTACTATGGAATAAAAATTTGGAGTGTGATTTTACGGTGAGATGTCCTTGGTGTGAGAGTAGTGATTTATATAGAAAATATCATGATGAGGAGTGGGGAAAGCCTGTTCATGATGATAAAATTCATTTTGAGTTTTTAGTTTTAGAATCTGCTCAATCGGGACTGAGTTGGATAACAATTTTAAAAAAAAGAGAAAATTATAGAATAGAATACAGCAATTTTGACCCGAAAATAGTGGCTTCATATGATGAAAATAAAGTATTAAAAATGCTAGAAAATCCTGGAATAGTTAGATATAGAAAAAAGATAGAATCCTCTATAAACAATGCAAAGAAATTTTTAAAAGTTCAAGAAGAATTTGGCTCTTTTGATGAATATATATGGTCTTTCACATCAAAAGAGATTGTGAGAAATAGGTGGATGAATTCAAATGAAGTTCCGGCTAAAACAGAGTTATCGGATAGAATAGCGAGAGATTTAAAGAAAAGAGGTTTTAAATTTTTAGGGAGTACAACTATTTACTCATATCTTCAAGCTATTGGGATAGTAAATGATCACCTATTAGGGTGTCAATTTAGAGACTAAAAAGGTTCCCTCTTAAAATATTTTAGAGAGAACCTTTTTTCTTAGAATAAAGTGCTAGTTGATGCATATGGATAATCAGATGTCCATATATATTTTTCTGTTTTATAGCTATATTCAAATCTACATGTGTAAGAAACAACCCTATTTACATTGATATAGCCCTTATCTTCAGCAGCTTCTGTGCCTTTAGAGTTTAAAAATGCAATAATTTTAAGTTCTCCAGCTCCATAAGTTCCTACTTTTTTAAAACTAACTACATGAGCCGAAGATGTTTTTAAATCAAAACCATATTTTTCAGCTTCAGCTTTTAAAATATTTGTTTCAAGAGTATCAGCTACTTTGGTATCGTTTATAGAGTATTCTTTGTATGGATTTGAAGAATCTTTAGATAGTTCCGTTGTCTTATTTTCACTGGTACATCCTGCTAATAGAGATATGAAAACTAATGAAGCTAATAATTTTTTCATAATATGCCTCCCTCAAAAAATTAAATAGAGTTTTAAAATATAAATACTGAAAAAAATAGAATTTCTTTTAAAAAAATAAAAATATTAAAAAATAAAAAATGATTATCCAAAGATTGAGAATAGTGGTTGACAATCTTAATTAAAGGGATATAATACAGGTATTATAGCAACTATATTGGAGGTTAGAATCTATGGATAAAAAGGAGCTTATAAAAAAACTTAATATATTAAGTAAATTTAATTTAGAAAAATCATTATTAGAAAATACAGCAACAGGAGTAACAATTCCTAGAATAAGATTATCTTTTGTTACTGGTGGTGGCATAATAACTGGTGATATTATGAGCCTTGAAGAGCTGAGAGCAGAATTTTTATCATTTGGGTCCAATGTAGCAAATAAAAAGGAGCATGAATCTTTAGCAGAGGTAAATCCATTAAGTTTAGTTCTTCATGACAACGATTTACAAAACTCCATCTACGATAGTTTTTTACCGTTGAGGGATGTATCTATTACTAACTCTGAACACGTAACTAAATTAAATTTTTTAGCTCTCTTTTATGATGAGATAATTGGTGTAACCGCTGGGAAGTTAAGTTAGAATTTAAAAAATTAGGTTGCTATAGAAAAAGCTGCTAGATTGAAAATATCGTTTGGCAGCTTTTTAAATATTATAAAAATATCGACTTGGAGGTGAAAAAAGATGCTGTGGAACAGGTTGCTATGTGAAAAGAGATTTAAACAAAGTTCAAATGAAGCTTATGAATTTGATGAAAGAAATGAATTTGACAAAGATTATTCTAGAATAATATCTAGTTCATCATTTAGAAGATTACAGGATAAAACTCAGGTATATCCTTTAAAAAGGGGAGATTTTGTTCGGACAAGGTTGACACATTCTCTTGAAGTTTCACATATAGCTTCATCAATAGGTAAATCGATAGAAAAATACTTGCAAAGAGATGACCAAAAAATATCATCATTATTGTCAGTTGCAGGTTTAATTCATGACTTAGGAAATCCACCCTTTGGTCATTCAGGTGAATATATAATTCAAGATTTTTTTAAGGAGTATTTGAAAAAGAGTGCTTATGATAAGATTTTGACAGATGTCCAGCAAAAAGATTTAATACATTTTGATGGAAATGTTCAGACATTTAGAATATTGAAAAAGTTACAATATTTGGGAGACAAAGATAGCTATAATTTGACCTATGCAACTTTGGCGACAATAATGAAATATCCAACCGATTCAATGCTGGGAAACAAAAAAGACAAAGGAAAAATTATTGAAAGAAAATTTGGATATTTTGATAGTGAAAAAGATGATTATAGAAAGATAGCTGAAGAGATGGGAATAGTTGGAAAGAGGCATCCAGTTACATTTTTATTGGAAGCTGCCGACGATATAGCATATTGTGTTGCTGATATAGAGGATGGAGTTCAGAAAAAATTTATAACATTAAATGATTTAAAAGATATGTTAAACAAAATAGAGAAAAAGTCCGAAGAATTACAGGAGTTAATTGAAAAAATAGAGGAATATGAAGAAAAAAATGCGAAGATAGAAAATAAAAGTCTATTTGAAAAAATTGTAGTTCAAAAAATTAAAATATATATTCAAGGAAAAATGATTCAAGAAGTTATAAAATCTTTTATAAAAAATGAAAAAACAATTTTAAACGGTGATTTTAATAAAGAGCTTTTGGATGATGGTTCATATAAGGATATAAAAAATGGATTAAAAAATTTAGCTAAAAATAAAATTTTTCAGTCGAAAGAAAGAGTTTTTACAGATATTTTAGCAGCCAAAGTTTTAAGAAAATTATTAAATACTTTTATAGAGGGGATGATAGATTGGCTTATCAATGGAGAAGAGGCATCTTTAACCTCTAAAAATATTAGAGTTTTAATATCTGAAAACTATATTATTAACTATGAAACTGAACTGAAAGAGTGTAAAAATAAAGAGGATGAAATCTATACAACCCTTAAATTATGTGTAGATTTCATCAGTGGGATGACAGATCAGTTTGCAGTTGATTTATATAAAAAATTGCAGGGAATTACTGAGTAAAAAATTCGATAGAGATTTGCTTGAGAGAAAATTCCTTGGTATATTATGTATAAAATACGGAGGAAATTATGATACAGAATAAAAATGTAGACCATTGTCCAGTTGAATTGACAGCTTTAATTTTAGGAAAAAAGTGGGTTCCAACAATACTTTTTAACCTAAAGGATAGTGAGCTAAGATTGGGAGAATTACAGAGATTATTGGGATGTAGTAAAAAAATCTTAATTGAGCAACTGAATTTACTTATTTTGCATAAAATTGTAGAAAATCGGAAAGTCTATAAAGGAAATACAGTTGAATCATACTATATTTTAACTCATTGTGGAAGTGAGCTTTTACCTATTTTAATGGAGATGAAATCTTTTGGATGTAAGTTTGAAGAAAATATAAAAAAATAGGTCACTTTATTTTATGTAAAGTGACCTAGGCAATTCTACTTTGTGTAATTAATTATTGTATTTTTTAAATTGTTCTTCGATAAGATCTTCAATAAAAATATTTTGAAGTTGATCTATAATAATAGCCTTTAAAAGTCCCATTTTTTCACGAACAACGCAATCTCCGAATTTATAAAGGCACGTTTCTTTTTTTTCAATGCAGGAATTTATCTCAAGAGCTTCAAATTTTTCAATTACAGAATATAATGTCAGTGATTTAGGGGGATGGCTATATATAAATCCACCATTTTTCCCTTTGATAGACTCTAAGATTCCATTGCTGCTTAGTTTAGTTAAGATAGATTTACCTAAAATTTCAGGTACTTTACATTCTTGTACAATTTCAACACCAGATAATATTTTAGAGTGATATTTAGCACAAAATAAAGTCATCCTGATTGCATAATCGGTTTCCTTATTAAATTTCAAAATATTCCTCCCAAGTTAAGTTAATAAAGTAGAACAGAATAATTATACAGAAATAGTGTACAAAATGCAAGAAAATATAAATAAAGTTGAAAAACAATCATTAAAATTAAAGTATGTAACAAGTGAAAAGGAGGAAGTAGATGAAATTATTATATTTAGATACAGAGACAACTGGGTTAACTGATAATTCGGCAATAGTTCAGATAGCGGGAGCAATAGAAATAGATAATGAAGTTGTAGAATGGTTTAATATCAGATGTAAACCTCATGAAGGAGCAGATATCTCTGAGAGTGCCTTAAAAACTATAGGTCTGACAATAGAGGAGCTCAATCAGGAGCAAGAACCAGAGCAAGCATTAAAAGAGTTAGAGAAAGTTTTTTCAAAGTATATAGATAGATATAATAAAAATGATAAGTTGATTATGATTTGTCATAATTACCCATTTGATTTTAGAATGCTATACAATTTTTATAGTAGATTAAATAATAAGTTTATGGGAAGCTTCATTGATTTTAAATTGAATGTATGTACTCTTAATTTAGTAAAATCTCTTCAAGTTATGGGTATTTTACCAATTTTAGAAAATAATAGATTAGAAACTTGGTGTAGATATTTTGGAGTTACTTTAGAAAATGCACATGATGCTCTAGAAGATATTAGAGCTACAAGGGAGGTCTATAAAAATATAGATCGTGTGCTTAAGAATAACAGATAATGAAAAGTGCTGAAAAGCACTTTTTATTATTCTTTGTTACCTCTAATAATGGAAATGATTTGATAAATTAGTATAGCAATATCACCAAGTAGAAAGAGAATAAAGGTCACTAGTTCCTCATCATTAGATTTCATTTGAAATAGATGGAAAGAAATAAAAAGAATCAGTATTATGTTTGCAAAAAAAAGAGCTCTTTTTCTTTTGTTTTTAAAAAAAGCGTTATTTTTCATAGAGAACCATCCTTAAATTAGTGTAATTGATTTGAATTAAACTATTATATCACTATTAGTAGTAAAAGAAAACAAACATTAAAAATAAAAAATATTAAAAATAAAAAATGAATTTCTTTATTTTTTTGTATAACCTTTGCATAAGAATAAATTAAAAAGAGATTCAACTTTTTTATTCGAAAAATCTTTCATAATAGAATTTGAAAGGAGGGAATTATTTATGGATGATAAAACTATAAAAAAGGTTCAAACGGAAAGTAACGATAATAAAAAATTAAATCTTCCAGGAATCATTGCCATTGTAGTTAGTGCAATGATAGGTGGTGGAGTTTATGATCTTCCACAGCAAATGGCAGCAACGGCATCTGCAGGTGCGGTGATGCTTGCATGGACAGTGACAGGCTTGGGGATGTGGTTTATAGTGGACTCTTTTAGATTACTTACATATTTAAGACCCAATGCTAAAACAGGTCTTTATAGTTATGGGGAGCTTGGATTTGGAAAATTAACAGGTTTCATGATGGCTTGGGGTTATTGGTTATCTAATTGCTTTGCTAATGTTGGTTATGCTATTTTACTTATGGATTCTTTTAACTATTTTTTTCCTCCATATTTTAAAGGGGGAAATAATATAGCTTCAATTGTGGTTTCTTCAATTATTCTTTGGGGAATCTATTTCGTAATTCTAAGAGGTGTTAAGACAGCTGCAATCATAAATTTGGTAGGAACTATTGGTAAGCTTATTCCACTTATAGTATTTATTGTTGTTGCTATTTATATGTTTAATTTTTTTAAATTTTCTCAAAATATGTGGGGACAAGAGACAATAAGTGCAATAAAAGATAAACCACTAGGCTCTATAACGACTCAGGTAAAAAGTACAATGATGGTGACATTGTGGATGTTTATTGGAATAGGTAGTGCTGTTGCCACTTCTGGGAGAGCTAAAAAGAGTTCAGATGTTGGAAAAGCTACCGTGTTAGGATTTTTGACGTGTTTAATTTTTTATATTCTTTTAACAGTTCCAACATTTGGTGAATTTTCACAGAATGAATTATCAAAGTTAGGGGCTCCATCAACTGCAACAGCTCTTGAAAAAATGGTAGGATCGTGGGGAAGTATTCTTATGAATGTAGGAGTTATAATTGCAATTTTAAGTTCGTGGCTCATCTCAACAGTAATTTTAGCTGAACTACCATTTGCAGCATCCAAATCGGGTGCTTTTCCTAAATCTTTTTCAAAAACTAATAAGAATGAGGCTGCAATTTTTTCTCTTTTAGTTTCAATGATAATAATGCAAATCACTCTTATATTTGTACATTTTTCTGGAAATGCATGGGATTTAATGCTCAATGTAACGGGAATAATGGTCCTCCCTTGTTATATATTGTGTCCGTTGTATCTTTTAAAAATTGCTGTAAAAAATGATAATTACCCTAAAAATTTTATGAGGAGCAGAACTTTTTCCGGTGTAGTGGGGATTCTTGCAGCAGGTTTTGGGGTATGGCTTATGTATGCAGCAGGAATAAATTATCTTCTTGTTGCTTCAATAATATATGCAGTTGGAATTCCTGTTTTCTTAAAAGGTCGAAAAGATGATACGGGTGGAAAATTTCTTATTGGAAGAATTGAAATATTCTTTATTATTTTAATTTTTCTTATAAGTATTGCAGGAGCAATATATTTGAAATCGAATTATATGCTTCTTCTTAAGTAGTTAGAGAAGAGAAACTTTTAAAAAGAGAAGTTTTTTCTTCTCTTTTTTGATTGTTATATTTTTTTGCAGATTTCAACTTTTTTATGATAGAATGCCCATTATTGTATAAGCAAATTTTTGTACTAGGAGGATATCTTGATGTTTAAAGAAATATTAAAATTTTTTTCAGGTAATATTAAAACAGAAAAAAAATCTATTGAGAAAAAAATAGATAGTTTTGAAGATATACCTGTGAAAGTTGTATCGTCTATGCTTATTGATAGTGATAGTACTTCGTATGATTTTAATACTTTGATAAATGAAGCTTATCCAAGTAAAAATGGACTATATCCTCATGAAATTTTAGTTTTAAAATATGCTTCTACATACTTTATAGGAGAAACGAATTTCCAAAAATTTTGGCTATCTGATTATGGTGTAAGAGATGTGAATAAAATTTTAAAAAAATTAACAAGTAAGGGATTTTTACGTGAAACATCTATTGAAGAAATATTGGAAAAAGAAACGATAAAAAAACTAAAAGAACTTCTGAAAAAACACAACTTAAAAGTGAGTGGAAATAAATCTGAGTTAATAGAGCGATTGATAAAAAGTACAGACAGGCAAATATTAAAATCATCTTTTTCTAAATCTTATTATAAAAATACAGAATTGGGAAATGAAGAGTTAAGGGAAAATGAATATATCTCTTATATTCACAGAAATAAGATTATGGATTTAAACATTTGGAGGCTTAATCAACTTATGAATGAAGAGCCTAGAAAATCTTATAGAGATAAAATTTGGATTCACTTAAATATGTCAGCATTCAAATATTTTGGAGAGAACCGGTTTGAAGAGTACAGTGCTTGTAGGTTTGCTATGGCAAAATTTGCTGCTGAGGAAAAAAAATATAAACAGGCGTTATACTTAATGTCTGAAGTTATTTTTCTTGACTTAAATGGAGTAAAATTTTTTAATAAGAAAAACTATCCTGAAACAGAATTATTATTGGAGAATTTTTTACCATATGAAACTTCTCTTCTTAAAATTCCTAGAAGGGTGTTAAAAATCACTAAAGAATATATAAGGCTATCAAAGTTACAGATAGAAGAGATAAAGGAAATTATGTTAGATGCTATGGGAAAGTCGTTCGTTTCTATTAAAATTTTTTCACCTGAAGAGTGTCGCGATATACTTTTTATGGAAATAGATGAGGAATATAGAGAATTAGATTTAATTTATGAGAAAGCTTATGAAAAATCTAAAAAGGTTTTTATAAATTAGTATAATTAAAAAATGTAGTTAAGGAGGAACTTATAATGATAAAAAAATTATTTGCAGAATTTATAGGAACATTTTGGCTAGTATTAGGAGGATGCGGAAGTGCTGTTTTAGCTGCAGGATATCCTGAATTAGGCATTGGATTTGTAGGAGTCTCCATTGCATTTGGATTGACAGTTTTAACAATGGCTTACGCGATAGGACACGTATCAGGTTGTCATTTGAATCCAGCAGTGACAGTAGGGTTGGCAGTAGCCAGAAGAAGTGAGAAAAAAGATATAGTTCCATATATTTTGAGTCAAGTTTTGGGAGGGTTACTAGGAGCGTACACATTATATTTAATTGCTTCTGGGGTTCCAAGTTTTGATATAATTAATGGGTTTGCATTAAATGGAGTTGCGGATTTTTCTCCTACAGGAGCAAGTTTAATGTCAGGAATTATTTGTGAGGTAGTGATGACGATGATGTTTTTAATCATTATCTTAGGAGCTACTTCAAAAGGAGCTCCTAAAGGATTTGGACCGATAGCAATAGGATTAGGGTTGACACTGATACATTTAATAAGTATTCCTGTGACAAATACCTCTGTAAATCCAGCTAGAAGTACGGCAGTTGCTCTAATAGCTGGAGGCGAAATATTATCGCAACTATGGATATTTTGGATAATGCCAATTATAGGGGCTATATTAGGAGCAATTTTATATAAATTTTTTATAGAAGAAAAGTAGAATAAAAATCCCCCAATCTGTTTTCTTTATGGAAGAAGATATTGATTAGGGTATTTAATACATAGCATTAAATCCCGTGAAAACAAGAGTTTAAAAAGCTCTTGTTTTTTTGATTTAAGGATGTTTTTGACGTTATTTTATGGTACAATACAGTTAAAATAGAATTAATAAAATATAACGTATTTAGGGAGGGCATATATATGAATACTATAGACCCCATTCATAAAGTTGAGTTTAGTGAAGAAGATGTTAGGGCTAAATATATAGATCCTAGTCTTAGAAATTCAAATTGGAAGGATGAACAAGTAATCAGGGAATATGTTTTTACAGATGGACGTATTAATGTTATAAAAAATAAAAGTATTAGAGGAAAGATTAAAAAAGCTGACTATGTATTAAGCTATAAATCAAATATGCCTCTAGCTATAATAGAAGCTAAAAAAAATAGTTTACCTCTTAGTGGAGGAATGCAACAAGGGAGAGAATATGCAGAAATTTTAGACATCCCTTTTGTTTATACATCAAATGGAAAGGGATTTTTAGAGTTCGATAGATTAACAGGAGTAACAACAGAAATATCGTTAGATAAATTCCCAACTCCAGAAGATTTACTTTTAAGATACTATGATGCAGAAAATATACCTTTGGATAAAAGAGAGATAATAGAGGAAAGTTACTATTATATGAAAGGAGCTAAATCTCCAAGATATTATCAAAGAATTGCTATAAATAGAACTGTTGAAGCTATTGCTAAAGGACAAGATAGAATTCTTTTAGTTATGGCAACAGGAACAGGAAAAACATATACAGCGTTTCAAATAATATATAGACTTTGGAAATCTAGAGCTAAAAAAAGAATTCTATTTTTAGCTGACAGAAATATCTTAGTTGACCAAACTATGACAAATGATTTTAGATCATTTGAGGGGATTATGACAAAAATCAGTAGAGATAAAATAGGTAAAGCTCATGAAATTTATTTAGGACTTTATCAATCTATGACTGGAAATGAGGACTGGCAACAAGCTTATAAAGAATTTGGAAAAGACTTTTTTGATTTAATAGTTATAGATGAGTGCCATAGAGGGAGTGCTAAAGAGGATAGTGCTTGGAGAGACATATTAGAATACTTTAGCTCTGCAACTCAGATAGGTTTAACTGCAACTCCTAAAGAAACAAAGGATGTTAGTAGTAGCCATTATTTTGGAGAGCCTATTTATACATATTCTTTAAAGCAAGGAATAGATGATGGATTTTTAGCACCTTATAAAGTTGTTAAATATGTTATAAATAATGATGCTACAGGATTTAGACCATATAAAAATCAAAAAGATAAGTATGGAAATATTATTACAGATAAAGTTTTTGAAGCTAGTGAGTTTAATAAAAACATAGTTTTATTTGATAGAAATAAAATTGTTGCTAAGACTATAGCTGATTTTATGAAAGAAAATAATAGATATATGAAAACAATTGTTTTTTGTAAAGATATAGAGCATGCACAAGAGATAGCAATGAATCTTTCTAATGAAAATTCTGATTTAATGAAACTTGATAGTAGATATGTTATGACTATTACAGGTGACAATAAAGAGGGAAAAGCTCAATTAGATAACTTTATATCACCTAGAGAAAAATATCCTGTAATTGCAACGACATCAAAACTACTAACAACAGGAGTTGATGCTAAAACTTGTAAACTGATAGTTTTAGATACCAATATTGCTTCAATGACAGAGTTTAAGCAGATAATTGGAAGAGGAACAAGGGTTGATGAGAACAATGATAAAACTTGGTTTACAATAATGGATTTTGGAGAATCAACTAAACTATTTGCTGACCCTAATTTTGATGGAGATCCAATTCCAGATGAGGATTTTGATACGTATCCACCTTTAGATACAGATAAACCTGAAGTTGGAATTTCAGAACCAACAGAAGATGATGGTGACGATAAAAAGAAGCTAGTTGAAAATAAAGAGTTAAAAATAAAAAAGTTTTATGTAGATGGTGTTCAAGCAACAATAATTCATAAACAGATCCAAATGTTAGATGGTGATGGGAAATTAAAAACAGAATCTTATACTGATTTTACAAGAAAAACTTTAAGAAATACTTTTGTAAGCTTAGATGATTTTTTACAAAAATGGGATAGTAGCGATAAAAAGAATATTATTTTACAGGAGTTAGAAAAGAAAAATATATATTTTGACGTTTTAAAAGATGAAGTTGGAGGAGAGTTTGATGAGTTTGATATAATTTGTCATCTTGCTTTTGACAAGAAACCTTTAACTAAAAAAGAAAGAGTTCTTGGAGTTAAAAATAGTGATTATTTAAAAAAATATAGTGGTGTAGCTGCCCAAATTTTAGAAATTTTATTAGATAGATATGCTGATGAAGGGATAAAGGTTTTTGAAGGATTTGAAGCTTTAAAACTACCAAGATTTGCAAAATATGGAACTACTCCAAAAATTTTACAAAGTTTTGGAGGAAAAGAAAATTATTTAAACATAATGAGAGATATATCTCATGAGATATATACAGGAGGACTAAATGTCAATAGGTAACTTTATAAAATCATTACAAGATGTAATGAGAAAAGATGCAGGAATAAATGGAGATGCACAAAGAATAGAGCAAATAGTTTGGATGCTATTTTTAAAAATATTTGATACAAAAGAAGCTGAGTGGGAATTAGATGATGATTATAAAGAGATAGTTCCAAAAGAATATAGATGGAGTAATTGGGCTAGTAATGAAGCAGGAATAACTGGTGATGAATTACTTAACTTTGTAGAAGGAATGTTTAAAGATTTGAAAAATATTGAAGTAAATGAAAATACAGATTCTAGAAAAATTTTAGTTAAAGAATTTTTCTCTGATACACATAACTATATGAAATCAGGAACTCTTTTAAGAGAGGTTATAAATATTGTAAACAAGTTAGACTTTGATGATTATTCAGAAAGACATGCTTTTAATGATGTCTATGAAACGATTTTAAAAGATCTACAAAGTGCAGGAAATGCAGGAGAATATTATACACCTAGACCTATAACAGATTTTGTAATTGAGATGTTAAATCCAAAACTTGGAGAAAAAGTTGCAGATTTTGCTTGTGGAACTGGAGGATTTTTGATAAGTGCTATTGAGCATATTAGAAAAAATGAAGGAGATAACTTTACAATTGATGATTTAAAAATTTTAGGAGATTCTATAAATGGAATAGAGAAAAAGCCATTACCTCATTCACTTTGTCTAACAAATATGATGTTGCATGATTTAGATACACCAAACGTTAAGCATGATAATGGATTGATAGATAATGTAAGAGAGTTTGATAACAGTGATCTAGTTGATGTTATAGCTATGAATCCACCTTTTGGAGGAAGTGAAGAGGAAGGAATAAAACTTAACTTCCCAATGGAGTTTAGAACAAGTGAAACTGCTGATTTATTCTTTGTAAGAATGATGTATCAACTAAAAGAAGGTGGAAGATGTGGAGTTGTTTTACCTGATGGATTTCTGTTTGGAGAAGGAGTTAAAACCTCTATCAAGAAAAAATTAATGGATGATTTTGATCTTCATACAATCATTAGATTACCAAATGGAGTTTTTGCACCATATACAAATATTACAACAAATATTTTATTCTTTGATAAACCGAAAGATAAAATTGAAGGGGAATCTGTAACAAAAGATATTTGGTTCTTTGAGCATCCATATCCAAAAGGATATAAGACATATAGTAAGACAAAACCTATTAGAAGTAGTGAGTTTGAGCTAGAGAAAAATTGGTGGAACAATAGAGAAGAGAGTGAAAACTCTTGGAAAGTTTCTGCTAGTGAAATAATTGGAAATAATTATAACTTAGATAGAAAAAATCCTAATAAAATTGAGGAAGAGCTAGAAAGACCTGAAGTATATTTAGAAAAATATAATCAGAATATAAATGAAATTAAAGCAATAAAAGAGAAGTTAAAATCTGAATTAGAGCTTCTTTTAAGAGGTGAGTAATTTGGTTAAATTTATTCTTGATAACTTTGATACAATATTTAGAGATGAAAAATCATTTGAAACTTTTGATAAGATGATTTTAGATTTAGCAGTTCGTGGAAAACTTGTGCCACAAATAGAAGATGAAGAACCAGCATCTAAGCTTCTTGAGAAGATTAAAGAGGAAAAAGAAAAGTTAATTGCTGAGAAAGTGATTAAAAAAGAAAAACCTCTTCCATTAATAACAGAGGATGAAAAACCATTTCATATTCCTGATTCATGGGAGTGGGTGAGGTTAGGAGAAATTTCAACATTAAGGGGAGGAAAAAGAGTTTCAAATGGCTATAAATTATTAACAGATCCAACTCCCTATATATATATAAGAGTTACAGATATGAAAAACTATTCAATTAATGATTTTGGATTAAGGTATATAGATAAAGAGATGCATGAAAAAATTAAATATTATATAATAAAAAAAGAAGATTTATATATAACAATAGCTGGAACTATAGGTTATGTAGGAGAAGTTCCTGAAAAGTTTGATAATATGAATTTAACTGAAAATGCAGCAAGAATTACTCCTTATCTAATGAATAAAAAATATCTAAGATTTATATTAAATGAAAAGACAGTACAAAATCAATTTAAAGAAATGGTTAATCAGATGGCTCAACCTAAATTAGCTTTAACAAGAGCTTTAACATCAATATTCCCTGTACCACCACTACAAGAGCAAGAAAGAATTGTTGAAAAAGTTGAGAAACTTCAAGAGTTATCTAAAAAATTTAAAGAGATATATAACTCAAATGAGAAAACAAGAGCTAATCTTAAAAAATCTATTTTAGAAGAAGTAGAAAAAAGTGATACAAATAATGAACTTTTAATCTCTCTAGAAAAGCTTTTTGGAAACTTTGAAAAAGTTATAAAAACAAAAGAAGATGTAAAAGATATAAGAAATCTTGTTTTATCTTTAGCAGTTCGAGGAAAACTTGTGCCACAAATAGAAGATGAAGAACCAGCATCTAAGCTTCTTGAGAAGATTAAAGAGGAGAAAGAAAGATTAATTGCTGAGAAAGTGATTAAAAAAGAAAAACCTCTTCCACCAATAACAGAGGATGAAAAACCATATGATATTCCTAATTCATGGGAATGGGTCTATTTTTCAGATGTTTTAGATGTTCGTGATGGAACACATGATACACCTAAATATGAAGCGAGTGGAATTCCTTTAGTTACAAGCAAAAATATTTATAATGGTACTCTTAATTTTGAGAATTTAAAATATATTTCATATGAAGATCATTTAAAAATTTCAAGTAGATCTAAAGTAGAATTAAACGATATTTTATTTGCCATGATAGGAAGTATTGGAAACCCTGTCATTGTTGATACAAATAAGGAATTTAGTATAAAAAATGTAGCATTATTTAAATATTATATAAAAAACAGTATAGACAAAAAATATCTTTGGTACTATTTGAAACATGTTCAAGATAATATGATTTTAAACGCGAGTGGAGGAGTTCAAAAATTTGTTTCATTAGGTTATTTAAGAAAATATATATTTTCCCTTCCACCACTAGAGGAACAAGAAAGAATTGTAAAAAGAGTAGATGAACTTATGGCTGTATGTGATACTTTAGAATCTAAGATAGAAATAGGAGAGAAGATAAATCAGAAACTTTTAACAAGTTTATTAAAATAAATATTATTATAAGTATGGATAGGAGCACTAATGCAATTAAAACAATTATACATAAATAATTTTAAAAATTTAGAAAATATAAATATTAACTTTAATAATAAAACAATTAATTCTTTTGTTGGAAAAAATGGGATAGGCAAATCTAATATTTTTGAAGCTATCATAGAAATATTTTTATTTTTACTTGAAAGAGAAAAGGTAATTGATTTCTCTTTCAAGATAGAATATAAAAAATTTGATAAAGAAATAAAAATTGAATACAATAAAAATGAAAATGAATTAAAAATGGGTTATAAAGAAGATGGAAAATTTAAAAACTCTCAGATAGTAGAAGAAATAAAAATTGAAGATTTACCAGAAACTATTGTACTATATTATGCCGGACAAAATGAAAGATTGAAAAATTATGCCTTAAAATATGAAAAAGCATATTTAGGAAAGAGTGGAGTAAATTTCACCAAAAAAGAGAATCTTGATATTAGAAATATTTTTGGTCTAACTACGGTTCACAAAAATATATCGATGCTATTATTATTAGTTTATAAAAATCATTTTACTAAAGATATATTAAAAAGACTAGAAATATCAGAAGAATTTATAGATGGAAAATTAATATTAAAAAAACCGTATAAATATTCTGGAAAAATCTTAGCAATGAGTCAATATGATGATGAAAGGTTTTGGAAAGTTCGAGGAAAGATTAGGAAATGTTTAGATCTTTTAGTAGAAGGTAATACTGGAGAGACTAAAAATGGAAAAGAAGGATTTTTTGAAAAGGAAGAAAAATATTACATAACATTGCAAGCAAATGTACTTGAAAAATTAAGGCAAGAATTTTCTATTCAG
>NZ_CDRRQU010000034.1:0-26293 GCF_977044495.1 Cetobacterium sp.
CACCCAGTAACATTTCGAACCTGGAAGTTAAGCCCATAAACGCTGAAAGTACTTGGGGGGCAGCCCCCTGGGAGGATAGGAAGTTGCCAATCTTTTTTTATTTTTTGCAAATTTACCCAGAAAGTAAAAAAGAGAGATTCTTAGAGCTCTCTTTCATTTATTTCTTCAAGGCGAGTTTTTAATTTTTTTAATAGATTATTGAAAAAAAGGGACTCTTCATCTGTAAAAAGGTCTGAAAATTTTTTTTGTAAATCAGGAATAAAATCGTTAAGAAACTCAATCGCCTTTTTACCATCTTCAATTAAATACAATCCTTTTTTTCTTTTATCCAGTAATTTTTTTTCTATCAATCCCTTGTCTTCCAAGTTAGTGATATACTTTGTAACTAAAGATTTTTCAATTTTTCTCAATTTTGCTATTTCATACTGTGTTACTCCGGGATTGTCATGGATTAACCTTAAGTACATACTTTCTGTTTTAGTTATTTCTAATTCAGAAAGAAAGTTATCAAAAAGAAAGTTTATCTCTTTATTGATTGCAGATATAAGGAAAATAGAACCTTCGTCATTTTTCATAAAATCACCTCAATTTAATTATGTAAAACATATCTTATAATACCTTTTAATATGAAAAAAGTAAATGAAAAGGATGAAATATTCACATATGAATACATTATCTATTTTTTTGCTCTGAAATTAATTAAAATAAATACATAAAGAAAAAGAAATATGTTTTAAGAGGAGGAAAGAAAATGAAAAAATTTAGTTTAATGATGTTAGTAGGAACTTTATTAATAGGAAGTATAGCTTTTGCTGAAAGCGAAAAAGATTTTGATTACGAGAAAAATTTACAGAAAAGAGAAGCCATAGATCAAAAAAATATTGAAGCCTATTCAAAAAGAAATAAGGTTTCAATTCAAGAGGCTAGTAGAAAATATTATGAAAAAGTACAACAGGAGTTTAAAGATAATGATGAGATAAGAAATGAAATGGTAAAAGATAATTCAAAAAATTAAATTTAGCTTGTACCATGGTTTGATAACCAAACTTTTCAGAAAAAAATGTATTTTTTTCAATCAAATTATCTTGACTTTTTCCATTTAATTGGGTATAGTAGATACAGGAAACATAAAAAATCAGGAGGTATTTAGAATGTACGTAATAGATAAAGACACTTGTATTGGATGTGGAGCTTGTGAAGGAACTTGCCCAGTATCAGCAATATCAGCTGATTCTAATGGGAAATATGAAATTGGAGAGGCTTGTGTAGACTGTGGAGCTTGCGCAGGAGTTTGTCCAGTATCAGCAATAACAGCATAATTATTAACTTAAAGTTTAAAGCTTAGGTGTAAAACCTAAGCTTTATTTTTTTTTGTTTTTTTTGTATACTAAAATAAAAAGGACGGTTATTATGAAATTAAATTTAAGTCAAATGGAAGCTGTAGAAAATATTGATGGACCTCTACTTATAATAGCTGGTCCGGGTTCTGGAAAAACAAGAACATTGGTTGAACGAATGATTTATATGATAAAGGAAAAAAATATAAAACCGGAAGAGATATTAGTTTCAACTTTCACAGAAAGAGCGGCTAGAGAGTTGACAACAAGAATAGGAAATAGATTGAAGAATGAAAAAATATATCTACAAGGGTTGTATATAGGAACGCTTCACTCTATCTGTTTAAAAATTATAGATGAGAATATAGAGTTTTCAAATTTAAAAAAAGGATACAGGGTTCTTGACAATGTAGATCAAAAATTTTTTATTTTTTCTAAACTAAGATTTTTCAAAGAGATTGATGGCTTTAAAGAATTTTTTCGAAATAAGAGCTATTTAACAAATTGGAAAATAGGGGAAACGTTAGTGAAATGGTTCAATAAATTTAGTGAAGAGGGATTGGAATTAGCTGATGATAGCTTTCTGACGAAAAGTTATTCAACATATAAAGAGATTATCTTTCAGGAGAATGTTATTGATTTTTCTATGATTCAATGTGAGGCTTATAGAATTTTAAAAGAAAATGGAGATATTTTAAAAAAATTTCAAGATAGAATAAAATACACAATGATTGACGAATATCAAGATACCAATACCATACAGGAAAAGTTAATTTTTTTAATCGGTGGAGAAAATCAAAATATATGTGTAGTTGGGGATGATGATCAAGGGATATATAGATTTAGAGGAGCTACGATTAGAAACATACTTCAATTTGAGGGACGAGTTGGTAAAATATGTAAAATTGTTAAATTGGAAGTCAATTATAGGTCCGAAAAAGATATTGTCAATTTTTGTAAAGAGTGGATCGATAGCTTATATTGGGATGAATTTAGACTTTCAAAAGAGCTAGTGGTGCCAGAAGAGAAGAATATAGATAGAACACGAGTTGTAAAATTATCAGTAGAAAACTCTGAAAACAGATGGCAAGAAAGAATTGCCAATTTTTTAATTTTTATGAAAAATTCAAAAAAGATAACTGATTATAATCAAGTGGCTTTTCTATTTAGATCGGTAAGGAATAAAAAAATAATCTCTTTGGCACACTATTTAGAGTATAGAGGGATTGGGGTGTATTCTCCCAGATCCAATCTTTTTTTCAATAGAGAGGAAATCATATTAATTATAGGTATCTTTCTCTATATTTTATTGAGAGAGAATAGTAAAATTTATAACAATGAGTATAAATTGGAAATATTGGATTACTATAAAAAATGTTTAAATGTTCTAGAAAAAAAGATAAAAATCGATATGGATTTAAAACAGGAAGTAGAAGCTATAAAAAGTGAATATGAAAATATTGTTAAAGATGAAGGAAATCTTTTGACTCTATATTACAAAGTTATAGCGTTGAAATGTTTTAAGAAGATCTTTGAGAATCAAGAAAATAGTGTTCTAGAAAATAGAGCTTTATATAATTTGGGGATATTTTCTAAAATTATTGAAAAAGCAGATAAAATTTCTAAGATTCAAAAGTTAAATAATGAAAATATAGTGAAAGTTGGAGATTATCTTTTTACAATGCATCTGAAATTTTTAAAGCAGAATGGTGTGGATGAATATGAGGATATAAAGGAGTATGCACCTAAAGGTGCAGTTTCGTTTCTAACGATACATCAATCCAAGGGTTTGGAGTTTCCTATTGTTATAGTGGGTTCTTTGGAGAGTGTTCCAGAAGGAGACAGAGATGAAGAGGAGGAGCTTTTGAAAAGATATATTTCTTATAATGACTTTGAACCTGAATATAGAATCAAGGATTTTGATTTTTGGAGATTATACTATACAGCCTTTTCGAGAGCTAAAAATTTATTGATATTGAGTTGTGTTGAAAGTAATAAAGGAAAAAGACAGATACCATCACTGCCGTTTAAACGAGTATATGAAACAATTCCAGATATTTTATCTGGCGAGTTAGATTTTTCAGAGCTCAATATAGAAAATACAAGCGTTATAGATATAAAAGATAGTTACTCCTACACAGGAGACCTATTGAAATATAAGGAGTGTCCATATAGATATAAATTAAATAAAATTTATGACTTTCAGAGAAAAAAAACTGTTGAAAATTTTTATGGAACTTTAATTCATGAGAGTTTTGAATATATAAATCTTTCAATAGTGAACAATAGAAATTTAACGGTTGAAGATATAGAGAGCAGATATTATTCAGATTATGAAGCGATGAAAAAGAAAGAAAATTTATTTTTAGACAAAGAGATTTTAAAAAGAGGACTGGAACAAGTTTTGAAATATTATAATAGTGACTTGATGGGAATGAAGATTGTAGATGTGGAGAAAAGCCTCTTTATATTTAGACAGAGATATACGATTGAAGGAAAATTAGATTTAGTTGTAGAGGATGGAGAGAGCCTAAAGGTCATAGATTTTAAGACAGGATCAGATAGTTTAGATGAGGAGAGTTTGAAAAACTATATATCTCAAATAAAACTATATTGTTATCTATTATCAATGAATAGTGAAAAGAGAGTTTCAGGAGGATATATATATTTTGTAAAAAATGAAAATAGAATTGAAATACCTTATATTTTAGGAGACGAAGAACAAATTTTAAAAGATTTCGATTTTATAGCAGAACGGATATCTAACGGTATATTTTCAGAAAAAAGATTATCCGAAGAAAAATGTTTAAAATGTGAATTTAAAAAGCACTGTTTTGGTATAAATATGATATAATAATAATAAAAAATTAGGTGATAGAAATGTATGTAGTGTTAAATAAAAGTGCTACATCTGAAGAAATCTTAGAGTTGAAGAGATTTATACAAAAAACAGGTCACGGAGCTTTAGAGATTTTAGATGGTAGTGTAAGAAAAATAGGTATAATGGGAAAAAAAGAGGGTTTAGGAAAAGAGGAGTTAAAAAAATTTTCAATAGTTAAAGATGTTGTTAAAATAGGAAAACCTTTTAAATTTGTGAGCAGAGAGTTTAAAAAAGAGGATACGGTTATAGATATAAAAGGTAGAAAAATAGGTGGAACAGATTTAGTTTTGATGGCAGGACCATGTTCGGTTGAAAGCAAAGAGATGATGATGGAGACTGCTAGAGTTGTAAAAGCCAATGGAGGAGAGTTTTTAAGAGGTGGAGCGTTTAAACCAAGGACATCACCATACGATTTTCAAGGACTGGGTGAAGAGGGTTTAAAGTATATGAGAGAAGCGTGTGATAAATATAATCTTTTGATGGTAACAGAGGTGATGGACACTAGGGATATAGAGTTAATAGATAAGTATACAGATATATTTCAAGTTGGAGCCAGAAATATGCAAAACTTTAGTCTCTTGAAAGAGCTGGGGAAAACAGATAAGCCGATTCTTTTAAAAAGAGGATTAAGTGCAACAATAAAAGAGTTTTTAATGGCAGCAGAGTATATAGTTGCTTTTGGAAATGAGAGAGTTATTCTTTGCGAAAGAGGAATCAGAACTTTTGAAGTTGCGACTAGAAACACAGTTGATGTAAATGGAATTGCTCTTTTAAAGGAAAAGTCCCATCTTCCAATTATAATAGATGCGAGTCATGGAACAGGAAAAAGGTCTTTGGTTGAGCCAGTTACACTGGGTTGTATATTAGCAGGAGCGGACGGTGCAATGGTAGAGATTCATCAAAATCCAATTTGTGCACTATCGGATGGGGAGCAAAGTTTAAATTTTGAAGAGTTTGAAGTTCTATGTGGAAAATTAAAGAAGACAATTGAGTTTAAAGAGAGTCTAAGATGTTTATAGATAGAGAGTTTTACTATGAACTTGAAGAATTTTCAAAGTTAGGAATAAAAGCTATATATACAACTAAAAACCTTGGAGATATAAAAAAAGAAGAGGATAGAAAAAAAATAATATCTCTATTGGGGATAGCGGAGAAAAATATATATTCAGGATTACAAACACACTCGTCAAACATTGTAGTCATAGATGAAAAGATAATGAATTATTCAGAGAATACAGATGGATTTATAACACAAAGGCAGGATGTAGTTATATTTACAAAATACGCGGATTGTTTGCCAATATACATATATGATGAGGTAAATAAAGCTTTTGGATGTGTACATTCAGGTTGGGTCGGAAGTTTTGAAAATATCGGTTTAAAGGCTATTAACTTGATGGTAGAAAGATTTGATAGCAGAGTTGAAAATATTATAGTGGCATTTGGGATAGGGATATCCTCTGAAAACTATGAAGTTTCTAGGGAGTTCTATTCAAAATTTAAAGAAAAATTTAAAGAGAGACTTTTGGAGAAAGTTTTTTTAAAAAAAGGAGAAAAATATTATTTCGATAACCAACAATTTAATTATAATCTTATGAAAGAGATAGGAATACAAGAAAAAAATATTATAACTAATGATTTATGTACATATAGAGATAATTTTCATTCTCATAGAAGAGAGAAGGAAAAGGCAGGAAGAAATGGAGCTTATATATTTATTGACAAAAATAGAAAAAAGTGATACAATAATTTGCTAATAAAATGCACATTGATTATTTCTAGACAGGGTGCCCTTAGGGGATGTTTAGTTTTGAGATCAGTGGAAGAAATAACCAAAATTAGGAGGAATTAAAAATGGCAGTAATTACTATGAAACAATTACTTGAAGCTGGAGTTCACTTTGGACACCAAGCTAAGAGATGGAACCCAAAGATGTCTAAGTACATCTTCACAGAGAGAAACGGAATCCACGTAATCGATTTACACAAATCTTTAAAGAAAATTGAGGAAGCTTATGCTGTAATGAGAGAAATTTCAGCTAACGGTGGAAAAGTTTTATTCGTAGGAACTAAAAAACAAGCTCAAGAAGCTGTAAAAGATCAAGCTGAAAGATCAGGAATGTACTATGTAAACAACAGATGGTTAGGTGGAATGTTAACAAACTACAAGACTATCCAGACTAGAGTAGAAAGATTAAAAGAGTTAGAGAGAATGGAAGCTGATGGAACGCTAGATACAGCTTACACTAAGAAAGAGGCTGCTAACTTCAGAAAAGAGTTAGTAAAACTTTCTAAAAACTTATCAGGAATTAAAGATATGAAAGAAGTTCCAGCTGCTATATTTGTAGTAGACGTTAAGAAAGAGACTCTAGCAGTAGTTGAAGCTGCTAAATTAGGAATACCTGTATTCGCTATGATCGATACAAATGTGGATCCAGATTTAGTAACTTATCCAATCCCTGCAAATGATGACGCTATCAGATCAGTAAAGTTAATCGCTTCTGTAATGGCTAACGCTATCATTGAAGGAAACCAAGGAAAAGAGAATGCTGAAGTTGCAACTGATGAGATTGTAATTGAAGAGGGATCAGCTGAGTAATAAATACTTGAATTTAATGGAATTGAGTGCCTAGCCCTCAATTCCTTGTACTATATAGATATGTAGAGATTCTAAAAATTAGGAGGAAAAAATGGCAGAGATTACAGCAAAATTAGTAAAAGAACTAAGAGATAGAACTGGTGCTGGAATGATGGATTGTAAAAAAGCATTGGGAGAAACAGACGGAGATATCGAAAAAGCGATAGACTTACTAAGAGAGAAAGGAATCGCTAAAGCTGCTAAAAAATCAGGAAGAACAGCTGCAGAGGGATTAATATTCGAGGGTGTTTCTGCTGATAATAAAACAGCGGTAGTATTAGAGTTCAACTCTGAAACAGATTTCGTTGCTAAAAATGATGAATTTAAGGCTTTAGGAGCAAAAATGGTAGAGATCGCTTTAAGACCAGAGATCAAAACTGTTGAAGATTTAAAAGCTGCTGAAATTGATGGAGTTACAGTTGAAACAACAATAACTAACTTAATTGCAAAAATCGGAGAGAATATGTCTCTAAGAAGATTTGAAAAAGTAACTACTGAAGGGTTTGTAACTACTTACAACCACTTAGGAGGAAAATTAGGAGTTATCGTTGAGATGACTGGGGAAGCGACAGAGGCTAATATAACTAAAGCTAAGGATATCGCAATGCACGTAGCAGCTATGGATCCTAAATATGTTGATAGATCGGTTGTAACAACAGACGATTTAGAGAGAGAGAAGGAGATTTCTAGAAAGCAATTAGAAGCTGAAGGAAAACCAGCTCAAATTATTGAGAAAATCTTAGTTGGAAAAATGAACAAATTCTATGAGGACAACTGTTTAGTTGACCAAATTTTCGTAAAAGCTGAAAACAAAGAGACAGTTGCAGAGTACGCAGGAGATATTAAAGTAGTTTCTTTCGCTAGATACAAAGTTGGAGAGGGAATTGAAAAAGAAGAAGTAGATTTCGCAGCAGAGGTTGCAGCTCAACTTAACGCGTAATACAACAAAGTATAGGGGTGCGACTTAGCACCCCCTTTTTTTAAGCTAAATATGAGAATAGAGGAGAGTTTTGAGATGAAGCCAATTTATAATAGAATTCTATTAAAATTAAGTGGTGAAGCTTTAATGGGAGACCAAGAATTTGGAATCTCTTCAGAGACAATCACTTCATATGCTAGACAAATAAAGGAAATAGCAGATTTAGGAGTAGAGGTAGGAATAGTTATCGGTGGTGGTAATATATTTAGAGGATTGTCTGGAACTGAACAAGGAATAGATAGAGTAACTGGAGATCATATGGGTATGTTAGCAACAGTTATAAACTCATTGGCTCTTCAAAACGCAATTGAACTATTAGGTGTACCTACAAGAGTACAAACAGCAATTGAAATTCCAAAAGTGGCAGAACCTTTTATAAAAAGAAGAGCTCAAAGACACTTGGAAAAAGGTAGAGTTGTAATATTTGGAGGTGGAACGGGGAACCCTTATTTCACAACAGATACAGCAGCAGCTCTTAGAGCAATAGAAATCAATGCGGATGTTGTAATAAAAGCGACTAAAGTTGATGGAATCTATGATAAGGATCCTGTAAAATTTGCTGATGCCAAAAAATATACAGAAGTAACTTATACAGAGGTATTAAATAAAGATTTAAAAGTTATGGATGCAACTGCAATCTCACTATGTAGAGAGAATAAGTTACCAATAGTTGTATTTGATTCGTTGACAGAGGGAAATATAAAAAGGGTAATTCTTGGTGAAGAGATAGGAACAACTGTAATAAATGGATAATAATTTTAGGAGGGTAAAATGAACGCACAAGTAATAATGAATGATTGTAAAGATAAAATGAACAAAGCTATCGAGTCTACAAAGCATAAGTTTGCATCAATAAGAGCAGGTAGAGCTAATGTTTCAATGTTGGATGGAATCAAAATAGAGAAGTATGGATCATTGATGCCACTGAATCAAGTTGGAACAGTATCAGCTCCAGAAGCTAGGTTATTAGTAATCGATCCTTGGGATAAATCGGTTATACCTACAATAGAAAAGGCTATAATGACTTCAAACTTAGGATTAACTCCAAACAATGATGGAAAAGTTATTAGATTAATGATTCCAGAGCTAACTGCAGATAGAAGAAAAGAGTATGTAAAATTTGCAAAGTCTGAAGCTGAAAATGGAAAAGTTGCAGTTAGAAATATCAGAAAAGATATGAACAATCATTTGAGAAAATTAGAGAAAGATGGAGAGATAACTGAGGACGATTTAAAAAGATATGAAGATGAAGTTCAAAAGTTAACAGATACAACAATTAAAACAATCGATCAACTTCTAGCTCTAAAAGAGAAAGAGATTACAACTGTATAGTGATAGGAAATATGATATAAAAAAAGAGAGCTTAGCTCTCTTTTTTTGTAAGTAAAATGTATAGTATCAAAAATAAGCCACTAAAAAGTAGTAAAAGCACCAAGACTTTATTGGCAGAAGAGTAGTTTCCCGATTCGATAGCTGAATACAGTGCCAAAGGTAAAGTTTGAGTTCTACCGGGGATGTTTCCAGCGATTAAAATAGTTGCCCCGAACTCTCCGAAAGCTCGTCCAATCCCTAATATAACGCCTGAAAAAACTTTTCTAAAACTTAGGGGTAGATAGACATATCTAAGCATATTCAATCCAGAAATCCCCAAGCATTGTGCAGTTTCTATATAAGTTTTGTCAATAGTATCAAAACCAACTTTAACTCCTTGGTAGATTATGGGCAAAGAGACAACAATTGCCGCAATAGCAGCTCCCTCAAACGAAAATATAAATCTAAAATCAAAAAGATTGTAAAAAATTTTTCCGATAGTGCTGTTTTTTCCTAAGAAAATAATCAACATATAACCAATAACAGAGGGGGGAAGAAAAATGGGTAGAGTAACTATGAATTCTGTAATTTTTTTTAAAGTTTTTTTATTATCAAAGGAAAAATAAAGAGCTATACTGAAAGAAAGGTTGAAAAATAGAGAGAGAAAAACTATCGCTAGGGACAGTTTTAAAGGTGAAATCATTCCCAGTCTTTTCCTCTTAAAAATTCTAAGAATTTCTCAGAATCCTCTTTATTTTTACTCGTTTTTGAAATTCCAATTGAGTATTCAATCGGTCTATGAAGTTCTTTTGGAAAAATTTCAACAATTTTTGAATTTTTTAGAAGTTTTGCATCAGTTAAATAAACAATCCCAAAATCAGCCTCTCCCAGTTCAACATATGAAAGAACACTTCTAACATCCTTTCCATACACTAGAGTGTAGTTTTTCAATGGAAGATTGCCTAAAACCTCAGTTGCATATCTTCCAGCGGGAACGGATTGAGGATCACCAATAGCTAAAATTCCGCTGTCAGAAGGTGAGTTGTTATTTTTTATTAAAACTAAAGAGTTTTCTAAAAGGACCTCTTCATCAACTAAATAGTTTTTATTTTTCAAATCAACCATGTAATCTCTATCAGCTAAAAAGATGATGTCAACATCTCCTCCCTGCTCAAACTGCCTTTTTAAAGTTCCAGAACCACCCAAATTCAAAGAGATATTTAAGTCTGGGTCCACAAGTTTATACTCCTGGATATTTTTTTCCAAAAATTCCTTTAAAGATGCTGCACCACTTATTAAAAGCTCCTTGGCAAAAATGGATTGAACCAAAATAATAAAAATAAAAATACCTTTTTTCATAAAGCCCCCTTGAAATTTTTTATTTGTTTATTTATTTAATGGCTTATTCATTTGGTAAAGTGTATAAAGACCTCTGATACTCAGTTCAGGACAATATTCATCAATCTCTTGGATCTCTGCAAAAAGAATTTTTCCAAGACCACCTGTGGCGATTACATATGGATTAGGAACAAGTTTTTTAATTTCATGTATAATATTTTTTAGTTGTCCAGCATATCCATAAAAAATTCCAGCTTGAATTTGTTCAGCTGTATTTTTTCCAAGTACACTTTCTGGAGTACTAAATTTAACTTTAGGAAGTTTAGCAGTATTCCCAAATAAAGCATTGATGGACATCTCTATTCCCGGTAAAATTCCTCCCCCAATATAGACTCCATCTTTTAAAACTTCATATGTAGTAGCAGTTCCAAGGTCGAAAATCACAAGATTTCTATTTGGATAATCAATTACAGCTTGGGCGATATCAATTATTCTATCAGCTCCAAAGCCATTGACTTGAAGATCCTCAGCAAATGAAAATGGAAGATTCAAATTCAAATCTATAATCATAGGCTCAATCTTAAAATATTTTCTTCCTAAAAATTGAAATATACCTATCAAATTAGGAACAACTGAAGAGATAACAATTCCATTTAATTTTTTGATTTCGATAGCATTAAAATCACATATATTTTTTAAGTATGAAAAGTACTCATCCTCAGTTAATTTTTCATTTGAAGATACTCTAAAGCTGAGTAATACCTCTCCTTTTGGATCAAGTAAACCAGTAACAATATGGGTATTTCCAATATCTACAGCTAAAAGCATGTAATCACCGCCTAATAAAAATTTAGATAATTCATATTATAAACTATATTTAAAAAAATGCAAATTTTTCTCGGATAAATTATTTAAATGAATTATAATAGAATAAATACAGTGTGAGGTGTTTATATGAAAAAATCAGTAGGAATAGTTGTAGAGTATAATCCCTTCCATAATGGGCATAAATACCACTGTTTAAGAGCTAAAGAGTATGGCGATATAGTTATTGCAGTTATGAGTGGAGATTATGTCCAAAGAGGGGAACCAGCATTTATAGATAGATGGAGTAGAGCAGAATTAGCTTTAAAAAACGGTATTGATATAGTGGTGGAGCTACCAGTGTTTTATTCGACCCAAAGTGCCGAGATATTTGCTAGAGGAGCGGTGGGAATACTAAATCTGCTGAATGTAGAGAGGATAGTTTTTGGGTCTGAAACTGGAGATAGTGAAAAACTTATTAAAAGAGGAGAGTTAGAGGAGCAAGAGGAGTTTAAAACAGAGCTAAAAAAACAGTTGAAAGAGGGACACTCCTATCCAACTGCCTATTCAAATACTTTAACCACACTGAATATCAAAGATGAATTGGAGTCCAATGATATCTTAGGAGTTGAATACATTAAAGCTTTAAAGTTTTGGAAGAGTAAAATAGAAGCGGTAGCTGTAAAAAGAGAAAAAAGTGGGTATTATTCAGAGGACATAAGAGATGGAATCGCTAGTGCTACTGGGATTAGAAAAAAAATTCAATCTGGGGAGGAGATAAAGGATGTTGTTCCAAGGGATACGTATGAAGTGTTGAAAGAGAGTTTGGAGAGGAATAGATTTGCAAAACTCCAGAGTTTTTATCCCCTTATAAGACATAGAATACTTTTAGAAAAGAAAAATTTACATAAAATTCAGGATATAGAGCAAGGGTATGAGAATAGATTATATGAAGCTGCTGTCTCTTGTAAAGATTTTGAAGGTTTTTTTGAGAAGATAAAAAGCAAGAGATACACTCAGGGAAGAGTTCAGAGAGTTTTAATTCATATTTTGTTAGGAATAGAAAAGAAGCAGACAGAAAGAGTGAAAGAAAAAATTCCCTATATAAGAGTTCTAGGATTTACAAAAGATGGACAAAATTATTTAAAAAAATTAAAAAATGAAGAGATAAAAATTTTGACTTCATTAAAAAATATACAAAAATCTTTAGATAAAGAGGCATTGGACTTATTAGAGCAAAATGAGATAGCCAGTAAAATATATGCAATGATAAATCCGTATGAAGATAGAAAAATACCCATAATTATAAAGTAGAGGTACTATGGAAAGAGTAAGATTGACAGAGGATATAAAAAATATTTTAGATATTTTAAATACTTATGGTAAGGGGTATGTTGTAGGAGGCTATATAAGAGACTACCTTCTTGGATTAAAACCGAAAGATTGTGATTTTTGTACAGATATTGAGTACTCAAAATTAAAAGATATCTTTAAGGATTATTCACCGAAGGAGATTGGAAAAGCTTTTGGGATAATTCAAATAGTTTATCGAGGAAAAAGTTATGAAATAGCTAGATTAAGAAAGGATGTATCCTTTACAACTTTTAGGAATATAACCGAAATAGAGTTCATACGGGATATTTATGAGGATTTGAAAAGAAGGGATTTCACAGTTAATGCGATAGCTTACGACGGAAGCAATTTAATCTATCCATCAGTAAGAGAAAAAGAGGATATAAAAAATAGGGTACTTAGATTTGTAGGGGATGGTAGAAGAAGAGTGAAGGAGGACCCTCTAAGGATACTAAGAGGAGTAAGAATCGCAGGGGAAAAAAATTTATATATATTGGAGTCAACAAAAATTGCAATAAAAGAGTGTAAAAGTGAGATAAAAAGAGTATCGCTTGAAAGAGTTCAAGATGAATTCTTTAAGATACTAAGAGGAGAGAATTCAAGTGAATCTTTTAGACTTTTATATGAATTGGGTATTTTTGAGGAGTTGTTTCCAAAGACAAATAAAAGTATCAGTCTAAAAAATATGCTGGAGGATATGAATAAAATAGATGAGATTTTTTTGTCAGAGGAATGCCTAATACCAAAGCTAATAATTATATTTTATGAAAATGAAGTGGAGTTAAATTTGTTAAAATTAGACAATAAAAGTAAAAAATCAATTTTAAACATAATTAAGAGCTTAAAAAAAAGAAAAGATATTTGTAGTAAATACGAGATGAAAAAAATGATTGGAATTATGGGAATAAAGGATTTTGAAAGTGCATTGAAAATAGAGGGGCTAAGAGTAGATATATCTTCAAAAAAAGAGTGGTTCAATGAAATTACATCCAATGGTGAGCCTATTTTTTTAAAAGACCTCTCTATTTCAGGTAAAGATATATTGGAGTTAGGAATAAAAGATGGAAAGAAAATAAAAGAACTTTTAAATAGATCTTTGGATATAGTTTTGAAAAATCCTAAATTGAATAGAAAAGAATATTTACTAGAATTGGTAGAGGAGGAAAAGATTTGAAACAGAGAATACCTTTAGAAACACAGATATTTTATGGAGTGGGAGTGAGCTACGCCATTGTGGATCAAATATTTGCACAGTGGATACTATACTTTTATCTTCCACCAGAAAATTCGGGACTTAAACCTTTTTTGACCCCAGTTTTAATTTCATTAGCATTGGCTATTTCTAGAGTTGTAGATATGATTTCAGACCCAGTGGTTGGATATATGTCGGATAAATTTAATAGCAGATGGGGAAGGCGAATTCCATTTATCGCCGTAGGAGCTATTCCACTGGGCATAACAACGGTGGCATTTTTTTATCCTCCAATGGTGAGTGAAGCGGGAACATTTATTTATTTGGCACTGGTGGGATCGTTATTTTTTACTTTTTATACAGTTGTAGGAGCACCATACAACGCTTTAATACCAGAGATAGGTGAAAATTCTGAAGAGAGGTTGAATCTCTCCACATGGCAATCGGTTTTTAGATTGTTGTACAGTGCAATTGCAATGATTTTACCCGGAGTTTTAATCAAGTATTTTGGACATGGGAATACTTTAGTAGGAATCAGAGGAATGGTTATATCTTTGAGTGTTCTATGTGTTTTAGGGCTATATGTAACTGTATTTTTAGTTCCAGAAAAAAAATACTCAAGACCTATCGAGCACGTTGGAAATATAAAAGATATTTTAAAAGAGGTAATAAAAGATAGAGATTTTAAGAATTATCTTCTGGGACTATTATTTTTCTTTGTAGGATTTAACTCTTTAAGAGCTATGATGAACTATTACGTTGAAGATATAATGGGATATGGGAAAGAAACAATAACTATTGCATCAGCTCTATTATTCGGGGCATCAGCTTTATTTTTTTATCCTGTAAATAAACTATCTCGAAAATTTGGATACAGAAAAATCATGCTGGCTTCTTTAGTCGGTTTGATATTATTAACAGTAGCTTTAGCACTGCTGGGAAGAGTTATACCTGTAAAGTATGGATTTTTAATATTCGCACTTTTAGGAATACCGATATCAGGGGCAGCATTTATATTTCCACCAGCAATGATGAGTGATATAAGTGAAAAAATAAGCAAAAGAATAAATAATAGAATTGAAGGTGTTTGTTTTGGAATTCAAGGATTTTTCTTAAAAATGGCATTTTTAGTGTCAATAGTGGTATTACCGTTGATGCTAGTTTTAAGAGGAAGTGGAGAGGTGACAAAGTTTGGAATATATTCGTCGGCAATATTTTCAGCGATATCCTTTGTAATCTCATATATATTTTATTTTAAATACAATGAATAGGAGGGGGCATTGAAAAAAACAGAGATTGGGGCATTAATTTTAATTTTTGCCTCAATTTTCTTTTTTAGGCTGTATTTGACAACCTTTAAAGAGAGAGTTGAGATAGGGGATATCGTTGAAGTCAGTGGGAGAGTGGATGCAGGGAGGGGAAAAATTGAAAATATAAATGGTAAATATCCGAGAGAAAATATGTATTTTACAGTGAATAGAGTGGAGGATGGGGAGAAAATTATTTTAGGTGAAGTACAAAAGATAGAACGTTCTAAATGGGGAGTCCAGTATAGAATAGAAAGGGAAGAGATAGAAGAAAAAAGAGATATATTGAAAGAGTTTTTTATAAAAAAAATTAAGGTATTAAGTGAGAATTACTCTCTTGATTTGGAACATTTTTTGAGAGCGACAATTTTAGGAGAGGGATATTTACTCGGAGAAGAGATAAAAGAGAGCTTTAGATACACAGGAACAGCTCATCTTCTAGTAATATCTGGGTTACACATAGGTATAATTATAGCTGGAATATCATTTTTACTATTAAAATTAAATATTTCCAAAAGAAAACGATATATATTAGTTATGATTGTTTTGACATTATATGTCCTTTCTGTGGGTAAATCGCCATCAGTATTTCGAGCATATATAATGGGTGCAATCTATTTATTGGGAAATATTTTATATGAGAAGATAGATAGTAAAAAAAGTTTTATGATAGCTTTTTGTGGCTCGCTTTTAATTTTTCCTACTTGGATTTACTCCATATCTTTTTGGATGTCATATATAGCAGCATTTTCTATAATTTTTGTCTATGAAAAAATTCCTAAGATAAGGAGATATAAAAATGAATATTTGAATAAAGTCTTAAATACGTTATTGATGACTTTGATAATTCAAATTTGCATGACCCCAATTTTTTTCGTATATTTTAATACTATTCCTTTGTTTTCAATTTTTAGTAACATGATTATAATTCCAATAGCATCAGTTTTTATTATGACCAGTTTTATGACAATATTTTTATCAAACTTTTATTTAGATTTCTTAACAATAGAATTAGTAAATTACACATATATAATTTTAATAAAAAGTGTCCAACTACTGAGTGAAATTCCGTATTTGACTTTAGAATTATAGTTGTGTTAAGCTATTTACATGAGGTGATGGAAATGATTGTTTTAAAAGTTATAATTTTACTATTTTGCTTGGTGATACATGAATTAGCTCATGGATATATGGCATTATTCTGTGGAGATAAAACTGCCCAATATTCTGGGAGATTGTCTTTAAACCCGTTGAAACACTTAGACCCTATAGGGACATTGATACCAATTTTTATGCTGTTAAGTGGTTCTAATTTCATAATTGGTTGGGCTAAACCAGTGCCTGTAAATTATTTTGCTTTTAGGAATGGAAGAATTGGGGAGTTTCTAGTTTCAATTGCGGGAGTTTTAACAAATTATCTCTTGATGATAGTAGGGGCGATTTTAATAAAATATGGATTAATCCCATTTAACAGTATATCAATCTATTTCATAATAATAAATATGGCTTTGGGAACATTCAATCTTTTACCGATTCCACCATTAGATGGGTCTAGAGTTCTGGCTTCGTTTTTAACTGGTGAAGATAGAGTGAGGATATTTAGCTTGGATACATATGGTATTTTATTTATAGTAGTGTTGAGCTACTTTGGAGTTTTGGATAAAATGATGTCTCCCATATACAATATTTTAGTGAGATTTATAGATATAATAATTAGGAGTTAGATTGATGAAAAGTATAAAAAAGGCAGTAAGAATAGAGTTTGAAGAGAAAAAATCAAAATTTATAGGATATGCTAAGCCAATTTCTACGAAAGAGGAGGCTGAAGATTTTATAGATATGATTAGGGAGATGCACCCAGATGCTACTCATAATTGTACTGTTTATAGAGTTATTGACAATGGGCAAGAGTACTTTAAGGCTGATGACGACGGTGAACCGAGCGGAACAGCTGGAAAACCTATGGGTGAGATATTGACTTATATGGAAGTTAATAATGTAGTGGTAGTGGCAACAAGATATTTTGGAGGGATAAAACTAGGAGCTGGAGGATTGGTAAGAAATTACGCTAAAACTGCAAAATTAGCAATTCTAGAGGGCGAAGTTGTAGAGTTTATAGAAAGAGTTGAATGTCTATTGGATTTTTCTTATGAGAGAATAAATGAAGTGGAGACCTTGTTGATAAATGGAAATGAAGAGTTATTAAACAAAGATTTTAATGAGCGTGTGACATATAGAGTGAAAGTTTCTAATGAAACATTGGAGAAGTTAAAAGAGATTAAAGATATATTGGTAATAATGTAAAAACAGGTAGAATTTCTCTACCTGTTTACTTTTATTTTATAGTCTTTTTTTTTGAATAGAAATAGCAAAAGTAAAGTTAAGGTGATATAGGCAAACTCGACTACGATTATATAGTAGGGCCACTCTCCAAAATAGTTGAGAGGTGAGGAGAACGTGGGCTTTCTATTGATGTAGAGATAGTTTGTTCCAAGAACTGTATTTATAAAATAAACCCCAGCTGCAATAATATTTAAACCAATGAAAGAACCTGTCCAAGACTCCAAAGAGGGTCTCAATTTAAAAATTTTATACTCCACTATGGCAATAAAAATTATGTAGAAATGTGTTGAGAAAAAGCTTATATTGAAGAAATGAGGGAACGTTTCTCTCACTTCAGGTGTCAGTAGAGCAAAAACAGCTCCGAGAGACCAGAAAAAGGTTGCATATAAAAAAGGTGTGAACCTAAATATGGACCCAAATATTGCAAATATAAGCGTTATGTTACAAAGGTGTAATGGAAGCAATTGGTACCATGCTTCACCAATCAGTTTGTATTTAATAAAAATTTCACCGCATTTGATTAATAGGACGGCAAAGGAGATAATTCTCACAATTTTTTTTGGTTGTGGGTTATGTGCAACCCCAAAATAAAGAAATAGAAAAAGTAGTGAATAACCCAAAAGATAAAAAAGATGTAATTTACTAAATAGTTCAAACTCCATATATTATTCCTCCCAATTTATTTGTGAAAACCTAAATCTGCAGGGTTAATATCCCCAGAAACGTGTTGAATAGTTCCGCCTAAACTTTCAAATTTCACTCTTTTTTCAGTGGTTTTCTTAATAAGGTCTATAGTTTTTTCATTTAGTGACGTTTTATTATAATGCCCTTTGGACCAATAATCAATAATTAATTTACTATCACCAAAAATTTTAAAATTCCGCTTTCTTAAAGCTATATCGATAGCTAAAAAGATACCTATCAATTCTCCATAATTATTGGTACTACCTTGTGGAGCGAGATAATTGCCAAATTCATTTATCATTTTTTCGGGCATAATATCGTCCAGTAGAGAAACTCCAAAACGGTTGGTAACTCTGACTTCGACTCCTATCCCTCTTCCAGTTCCAGCGTCAAAATAGATACCATCCTCTAAGTTATTTTTAGCTTCTTGAATTTTTAATTTCCTATCCTCATATAATCCACCATTTTTTAACCATTCTTTGGCTTCAGCTTCGGTCTTAAAGGACTTATAACGAGCATTTTTTCCCAAGGTAGCACTTTGGCACTCAGACCAAGAAGTGACAATTTTTGAGTAATTTTCTTTATCTATAATAAAAGCGTAGTATTTTGTAGCCATAACTCTCCCTCTAAAGTTTTATACTATTCTATCATAAATTTAAAAAAAATAAAAAGGAAAGAGAGTAAAATAGTAAAAAACTTTGAACCACCAGTAAAAAAATGTTGCAAAAGTTGAAAAATTGTGATAAAATCTTTACGATAAATAGAGAGATTTTAGGAAGGTGAAATTAATGAGAAAAGGAATTCATCCAAATTACAAAGTAATAACTGTTGATTGTACGTGTGGAAACAAATTCGAAACAAGATCAACTTTAGCAAAGGGAGACGAGCTTAAAATAGCTGTTTGTTCAAACTGTCACCCATTCTACACAGGAAAAGCTAAGTTCGTAGACGCAGCTGGAAGAGTAGAGCAATTCAATAAGAAGTTTGGATTAAAGAAATAAGAAAACGGGACTATGTCCTGTTTTTTTTTAAAAAAATATAAACTAGGGAGGTTAAAATGGCTGTAATAGAAATAAATCATCCACTAATACAACATAAATTAACATTGTTAAGAAATAAAAATACGGATACAAAATCATTTAGAGAAAACTTAAATGAGATATCAAAATTGATGACTTATGAGGTGACAAAAAATTTAGTTTTAGATGAGATTGAAGTTGAAACTCCTCTGATGAAAACGACTGGATATACACTTGGAACGAATATTGCGGTTGTGCCTATATTGAGAGCTGGATTAGGGATGGTAGATGGAATAGTGTCGTTAATTCCAACAGCAAAAATAGGGCATATAGGGGTTTATAGAGATGAAGAAACTCTACAACCTGTTTATTACTACTGTAAACTTCCAGTAGATGTTCAAAACAAGCAAGTGATATTAGTTGATCCAATGTTGGCAACTGGTGGATCGGCAATATATGCAATAGACTATTTGAAAAATGCTGGAGTAAAAAACATAGTGTTTATGTGCTTAGTAGCTGCACCAGAAGGTATAGCAAAAGTTTTACAAACGCATCCAGATGTGGCAATCTATACAGCAAAAATAGATCAAGGATTGGATGCAAATGGGTATATCTATCCTGGATTGGGAGATTGTGGAGATAGAATATTTGGAACAAAGTAGTAAGAAAAGCTGAACTCGATTCAGCTTTTTTTGTTTACTAAGGTGTAAAATTATTTGAATTATTAGATATATCATTATATAATTTAAAACAAAGTTAAGAGTAAAAGGAGAGCTAGATGTTAAGTGTTATAATTCCAGCTTATAATGTTGAAAAATATATTGAAAGATGTCTAAATTCTCTTTTAGATCAGAACTTAAAAGAGATTGAGATAATAGTTATAGATGATGGATCAACAGATAAAACATCTGAGATTTGTCTGGAAATATCCAAAAATAATAAAAATATAGTATATAGAAAAGTAAAAAATGGTGGATGTAGTTTTGCTAGAAATCTCGGAATATCAATGGCTAAGGGAAAGTACATAGCTTTTTTAGATTCGGATGATTGGGTAGACAAAGAGATGTATATGGATATGGTAGAAAAAGCCGAAGAGAAACGAGCAGATGTTGTTATATGTGGATTTAAAAAGTTAAATGAAAATATGGAGATTCTCTCGGAAGTTAGAATTTTTGAAAAAAAAAGCAAAGATGAGTATACAGATTGTACGACGGAGTGGTTTGCATCCCCGTGTAATAAAATATATAGAAGAGAGATTTTAGAAAATAATAACATCAAATTTTTACTAGATATCTATACTGGTGAGGATATGTTCTTTAATTTTGTCACTTTTTTTTACAGCGAGAATATAGTTTCAATAGATAAACCCTATTATAACTATTTTATGAACCAAAATTCAGTTTCAAATAATTATAAGAATAGGATAGATATCTACAGTGTTATAAGAGCGTTAATCTCTTTTTATAAGCGAAATGGAGTGTATGAGGAGAATATAAATAAAGTTAGGGAATGTTTTAAATATCATGGTATAATGTATCCCTTTGATGTGCTTCAAAGATTGAGTGAAAACAAAGTGAAAAATTGGAAAAATTTTTATTTAAAGATAAAAGAGGAGATAGATAGTTTAAAAGAGATAGAGACCGTAGATATAAAAATATGTTATTACTACAGAGTTTTTAGACTAAAAATGATGTGGCTTAAACGAGTAAAAAAACTGTTAACAATAAAATAGGGTGAGGGATAGTGAAAAAAATATTAATAAAAGCATATGCACAGTTAAATTTAGGAGATGATCTTTTTATAAAGATGCTTTGTGAAAGATATAAGGATACAGAGTTTTATCTTTTTGCCACTCCTGAATATGAAAACTTAAAAGGGATTGAGACAAATAACTTGAAAATTTTATATAATGACACTTTTGCAAAAAAGATATTGTTTCGTCTAGGGAGAAAATTTGGAGTTTCAAATATATTGGAGGATTTAAAAGCAAAAGAGTTAGATGGGGTTGTCAATATAGGGGGATCAATTTTTATAGAAAATGACTTCTCAGAAGAAGATTTTAAAATTAGAAAAAGAAATCTGGAGTTTGGAAAAAATTATTTTATTTTAGGAGCAAATTTTGGTCCCTATAGGAGTGAAAATTTCAAAAATATGTATCATGAATTTTTTAAAGAGTGTAAAGATGTATGTTTTAGAGAAAAGTATTCATATGAACTTTTTAAAGATTTAGAAAATATAAGATTTGGAAAAGATATAGTTTTTAGCTTAAAGCAAGATGTAGAGGTAAAAGGGGACTATGTTTTATTTTCTATAATATTGCCATCAGCTAGACGGGGATTTTCAGGAATAGAATCAGAGTACTTTAATAGACTAAAAACACTGACTTTAGATATTATAAAAAGTGGAAAAAAAGTTAAATTTATGTCTTTTTGTCAAGGAGAAAAAGATGAGGAGGCAATAAAGAGATTACTGAATATGATACCGAATGAACAGCATAAGTATATCTCTAAATACTTTTATAGAGGAGATATGAATGAAGCATTGGAAATATTAAATAGAGCAGATAGTGTTGTAGCAACAAGATTCCATGCAATGATATTGGGATTTGCTCTTAAAAAACCTGTTTTTCCAATAGCGTATAGTAAAAAAATGACGAATGTTTTAGAAGATTTAGAATTTAAACAAAACTATGCTTCTTTAGAGAACTTGCAGGGATTGAGTTTTGAAAAATTTAAAGAAAATAAGGCGTTGCCCACAGATATTCTTATAAAAGCAGCCCAAGATGGAGAGCAACATTTTTTGAAATTAGACAATTTTTTAAATGAGCAGGGGTGAACATGGCTAGAAATGAACTGAAAATAGGAACAGCTCTTTCAATGATGACAATAGTTGTAAGCTCAATCATTCAAATTCTGTATACACCTCTATACATGAGATATTTAGGGCAAGAGGACTATGGAATAAATTCATTGGTTCAATCGATAATGGGATATATAGCTATTTTGAATTTGGGATTGGGGAATACAATGCTTAGATATACAACGAGATATCGAGCTGAGGGAAAAATAGAAGAGGAAAAATCCTTGAATGGAATGTTTTTAGTGATTTTTTCTATTTTAATGTTGATAGCTTTTATTATAGGTGTTTACATCTATGTAAATATAGGAGAGTTTTTTGGGGAAAGATTTACAGTACAGGAGCTTGAAAAAACAAAAGCAGTATTTGTAATTTTAGCTTTAAATGTGATTATATCTTTTCCAATGGGTGTGTTTTCTACCAATATAACATCTAAGGAAAAATTTTTATATCAAAGAGGTATAAAGCTTTTGACGATAATATTAAATCCAATTGTAGGAGCAATTCTGATGATGAACGGATTTGGGCTGATAGCAGTGACTATTGCTACGGTATGTTTTGCTATTCTCTCCTATCTGTTTGATATAATATATGCCTTTAAATTGGGAATGAAAATAAAATTTTCCAAATTTAATAATGATATTTTAAAAGAGATATTTATATATTCATTTTTTATTTTTTTAAATGTTTTAATAGATCAAGTTTATTGGGGGACAGATAGGGTTATAATAGGAAAATATGTTGGGGTTCAAGGAATTGCAATATATTCTGTAGGTGCGATTTTTAATACTCTCTATATGGGATTTGCCTCAGCTGTTTCAGGAGTTTTATTTCCAAGAATAAATAGATTGATAGTGGAAGAAAAGCATGAAGAAATAGATGAAATGTTTCTGAAAATAGGAAGATTACAATATATTCTTTTGGGGCTGATATCTTCTGGATTTATATTATTTGGAAAAGATTTCATAATTTTATGGGTTGGAAAACAGTATATTGAGGCGTATAGTATAGCGTTGTGGATAATGATTCCTCTGACAGTTCCTTTAATTCAGAGTACTGGTGTGAGTATAATGCAAGCCAAAAATATGCACCAGTTCAGGTCTGTGGTTTATTTTGTAATAGCTATTTTAAATGTAATTTTTAGTATTATTTTTGTAAAAAAAGTGGGAGCGATAGGGTGTGCGATAGCCACAGGTCTTTCCTTCATTTTAGGACAAATAATAGTTATGAATATCTATTATAAAGTTTCAGTAAAATTGGATATAGTTAAGTTTTGGAAAAACATTTTTAAGATGTCGATACCGATAATGATTGTAATGATATTTGGGTATATTTTAAATATATATATAGAGGAGGTCAGCTATTTAAACTTTTTAGTAAAAGTAGCATTTTACAGTATAGCTTATGGAATATTACTTTGGTTTATGGGCTTGAATAACTATGAAAAATCTCAGATTTATATATGGAAAAAGTGATGTATTAAACATCACTTTTTTTGTTGTTGATATACTCCTCTGTTAAAAAATGGATTCCTAAAAATAGGATATACCATCCAAAAACAACATAGACAGCTTTATCAGCTAATAAAGGTAGTATTATGATTAAAGAGCCAAATAAAAAGTGTAAAAGACCTTTTATAATAACTAAAACCTTCACTTTAGCGTTAGTACTTTCCCAAGACGTAAGTTTGTTATCCCTACCTAAGATTAAAACCAAACCTTTTAAGCAAAGAAGTCCTCCGATATAACTTGTAAAAAATAGTTGACTAGTAAAAGTATTTAAAAGAACAACTGCTACGGATAGAAGCTCCACCACTCCTTCACCCAGAACAAGACCCCAATGGAAGTATGGAGTTTTTCGGTTAGTCATAGAATAGAAAATATGATATATACCATTTAAAAATAGGATAATACTTATAATATATTCTATATTTTTATTAAAAAATCCAATGTTGCTAATTCCAAGAGCACCTATTAAAACATAAAAAATCCCCAGTGTTAAGAAAATTGATTTTAGTTTTATTGCCATGATAAATCTCTCCTTATTAAAGAATAGTTAATAATTGAATTATATCAGAGTTTAAGGAACACTTCAATTAAAAAAACTTCACATTGAGCTAAGAGATTGATATAATATAAAAAAGGTTTTTGTAGGAGGGACAGATGTTTTCAAAAAATATACAAAATTTAAAAACATCTCCAGTGAGAGAGTTAATACCATATTCAAAAAAAGCTAGAGAGGCTGGTATAGATATAATACACTTAAATATCGGTCAGCCAGATTTAGAAACTCCAAAGGAGTTTTTTCAAGCAATAGAAAATTTTGGAGAGAAAACAATAGCGTATTCAGATTCATCCGGGAGAAAAGAGTTGATAGATTCAGTACAAAAGTACTATAAAGGTTTAGGGATGAGTTATGAAACTGATGAAATATTGATAACCGCTGGAGGAAGCGAAGCACTACTTTTTACATTGATGACACTTTTTAATGCGGGCGAAGAAGTTTTAATTCCTGAACCATACTATGCAAATTACAATAGTTTTTTTGCTATGTTAGGAATAAAAGTTATAGGAATACCCACAAAATTTGAAGGAAATTTTAAGCTCCCAGAAAAGCATATAATTGAAAACTTAATTACAGAAAGAACAAAGGCTATAATGTTTTCAAATCCTGGAAATCCTACAGGTGCAGTTTATTCGAAAGAGGAGTTGTTGATGTTAAATGAGATTTCAAAAGATAGAAATCTATTTTTAATAAGTGATGAAGTTTATAGAGAGTTTATCTATGACGGTAAGGATACGGTTAGTTGTGGAACTTTTGTGGACAATTTAGAAAGAGTAATACTTATAGATTCAATTTCAAAAAGGTTTTCAACTTGTGGGGCAAGAGTAGGAACTATATTGAATAAAAATAAAGAGTTTATGGGATACATTTTGAAGTTGTGCCAATCAAGATTATCTATATCAACGCTTGATATGGTTGGAGCAGAGGCACTATATAGATGTATGGGTGAAAACTACTATAAAGCTGTTAATCAAAAATATATGGAGAGAAGGAATTTTTTATATGAAGGATTGAGTAAAATAGAGGGAGTGACATTGAACAGACCAGAGGGAGCGTTCTATTGTATTGTGGAGTTACCTGTAAAAGATGCAACAGATTTTTCTAAATGGTTGCTGGGAGAGTTCTCGTATGATAATTCAACAGTTATGTTAGCACCAGCAAAAGGTTTTTACCAGAATGAAGAATTAGGAATGAATAAAGTTAGAATATCATATGCTTTAGAATTAGATAGCTTGGAAAAAGCTATTAAGATAATAGAGATTGGCTTGAAAGAGTATAATAGTAGATAAAAAAACTGACTAAAAAACCTAAAAATAAGGTTTTTTGGTCAGTTTTATCAAAACGCCCTGAGAAAACCTCTTCCTCTATTAGGGAGAGGATGAATCAGGGCAATCTTTTTAGTTTTTAGTTCCTTTAATCGAATATATAGCTTAATAATTTCTATTGATTTTTTCTAAAATATGGTATAATCAGACCACATAAATTTTAATTTTAAGGAGGTGAAAACTGTGAAGACGTATAACTTAGCTTTTAAATATAGAATCTATCCTAATGAAACTCAAGCGAATACAATTAATCAAACTTTTGGTTGCACTAGACTTGTGTATAACAGATTCTTAGCTCAGAGAAAAGAAGTGTATGAGACAGAGAAAAAATCTGTAACCTACAATACTCAAGCTAAAGAGCTTGTACCGCTTAAACTTGAATTACCATTCTTGAAAGAGGTTGATTCAATCGCATTACAACAAGCACTCAAAAATTTAGAAACTGCATATAAGAATTTTTTTCAAAAGCATACCGCATTTCCTAAATTTAAATCTAAAAGGTCAACTAGAAAATCATATAATACAGTATCTACAAGTAATAATATTAGAGTTGAAGGAAATTTTCTAAAACTTCCAAAGCTAGGTTTAGTTAAAATTAAACTTCATAGACAGATACCTCAAAATTATGTAATTAAATCAGCTACCGTTAGTCAAGAACCTAACGGTGCTTATTATGTTTCTTTACTAACTGAATTTGAAAAGGATATTAAAGAAGTTCCAAGCGATAACAATATTGTTGGACTTGATTTTGCTATGTCTGAACTTTTTGTTAGCTCCGATAACCAAAGAGCTGACTATCCTAGATTTTTTAGAAAGTTAGAAACTAAACTTGTTAAAGCTCAAAGAGAATTATCAAGAAAAGT
>NZ_CDRRQU010000035.1:0-24975 GCF_977044495.1 Cetobacterium sp.
CAAATATATTTAAAGTCCAAAGACTTTACGTTTACACCATTTATTGGTTTACCATTTCTGGTATCTGTTATTTTCATAACTTCTGACTATTTTCTCTATTCGGTTGCTAATGTCCTTCTCTACAATTTTTGTCGGCGGTGTTTCCCGCTGACAAAAATTATAGTATCATAAATTTTAAACTTCGTCAACATCTTTTTTTATTTTATTAAAAAATATCCATTATTTTATCTATAAACTTTTTTCTCTCTATATCTTTTTTTATAATTAATCTATCTTTGAATACCGCTTCACCATTCACTAGCACTTTATAATTTCCTACAACTGTACCAGCTTTTATAGGGGTCAACAAGCTTTTTTCCCTTTCAGTTATTATTGAAATATCTGCATCTTTTTTCACGACTTTAGAAAAAGACTTAGTTCCATAAGCCTTTGCCTCTGAAACATAACCTCCAATAATCGGGATAGATATAACTGGAACATTTTCTTTAATAATATCTTTATTTTTATAATTTTCATGAAATTTTTCATTTAATTCCAAAATTTTACTATCTCTTATTTTAGAAGATTTTCCTCCCATCACAACAGTTACTATATTAGCGTTATCTTTATCACTTAAGACCACTATATTAAACCTAGATTTTGTATGATACCCTGTTTTTAAACCATAGATACCCTCTTTTCCTAAAAGATGAATTGTACTTTTTAATTTATAACTCCCATCTTTTATTTCTGCTGTTTTTTGGCTCGCAATAGCTATATATTCCGGATATTTCAAAGCCTCCATCGACAATTTATATATTCCATTGGCTGTCCCCATATCCAATTTTTTTCTAGTCATATGATCTGGCAGTCCCGCAGGAGTATAAAATTCCAGTTCATTTTCCAAACCTAAACTTTTAGCTTTTGCGTTCATCATATCGATAAATCTTGGAATACTTCCTTTCCCAGAATGCTTAGCCAGTGCATAGGCAGCGTTATTGGCAGATTTTATAGCTGCCGATTTAAGCAAGTCTAATACTGTTAACTTTTCGCCACTTTTCATTGGGATTGAACTTCCACCAACACTTAAAATTTCCCAATCAACTGTCACTTCATCATATAAGCCTATATTCCCTTTTCTTATTTCATCCAAAGTCACCAATATTGTCATGACTTTGGTCACAGAAGCCAATGGATATTTCTGAGTTGAGTTTTCTTGGTAAAAAACATTACCTTCATCATCTCCCAATACATAAGCTCTATAATCTGGAATATTATCTTTTGCTATTTTACTTTGAGTACTCTTTGAAAAAGACAACGTTGATGCAATCAATATAAAAACTACAACTATTTTTTTCATAGCTTCTTCCTCCAAATAAAAAAATTAGGAACTACATCTCTGTAATTCCTAAACATTATACATTATTTTTGTTTTTTAGCCAAGTAATCTTCTATAGCTTCTTTTAAAGCTTCTTCCGCCAAAACAGAACAGTGCATTTTTGTAGCTGGTAATCCACCTAACGCTTCCGCAACTACTTTGTTAGTTATTTCCAAAGCCTCATGTATATTTTTACCTAAAACCATTTCAGTCGAAACAGATGATGTTGCTATTGCTGACGCACATCCAAATGTTCTAAATTTTACATCTGTTATTATATCATCTTCTATTTTTAAAAATATTTCCATAATATCACCGCAAGAAGGATTTCCAACTTTACCATATCCATCTGGATTTTCCATTGTTCCTACATTTCTAGGGTTCATAAAATGTTCCATTACTTTTTCTGTATATTGCATAATCTCTCTCCTTAATTTTTAATTGTTTTTATTTTTTATATTCATTCCATAAAGGGGATAACATTCTTAATTTTTCTACAACTTTCTCAACTTGTTCAATAGTATAATCTATTTCCTCTTTCGTATTGTATTTTCCTATACTAAATCTTATAGTTCCATGAGCAAACTCTGGCTCAATTCCCATTCCTAGTAGAACATGAGATGCCTGTAATTCATCAGATGAGCACGCTGATCCAGAACTTACAGCAATCCCTAAATAGCTTAAAGACAATAGAATTGATTCACCTTCCAAATACTTAAAAGTTACACTCGAAGTCCCCGGTAGTCTTTCCACAGCCTTTCCGTTTATTACCACCTCTGGAATTCTTTTTACAATTTCAGCTTCAAAATAATCTCTTAGCTTCTCTTCTCTTTTTATTTCAACGTCCATCTCTTCGCAAGCAATCTCTAATGCCTTCGCCATTCCAACCACTGCAGGTGTATTTGTTGTCCCAGGTCTTAACTTTTTCTCTTGCCCTCCACCTGTTATTGTTCTAGCAACTCTAACTCCTTGTCTCACATAAAGACCTGCGATACCTTTAGGTCCATGAAACTTATGTCCTGAGAATGTCAGTAAATCTGCACCTAACTCTTTTGGGTAAACAGGAATTTTTCCAACAGTTTGAACAGCGTCTACATGTAATAAAACTCTATTTTTCTTAGCTATTTCACCAATTAACTTTATAGGTTCAATTGTACCAACCTCATTATTGGCATGCATCACTGATATTAAAACTGTCTCAGGCGTTATCGCTTCTTCTAGAGCTTTGACATCTATAACTCCATTTTTATCAACAGGTACAAATGTCACCTTATACCCATCTTGCTCCAAATCTTTAAAAGTATTCTTTATAGCTGGGTGCTCTATTGTACTTGTTATTATATGATTTCCTCTGTTTTTATATGCTTTTGCTACGCCTCTAACTGCAATGTTATCTGATTCAGTTCCAGAAGAAGTAAATATAATCTCTTCCGCTTTAACTTTCAATAAAGTCGCAATCTTCTCTCTTGCCTCTGAAACAGCTATTCCCGTTTCCTTTCCAAAAAGGTGCATACTAAATGCATTGCCATACTCCTCTGTTAAAAAGGGCATCATTGCTTCTAATACTTTAGGGTCCATTTTTGTAGTTGCATTATTATCCAGATAAACTCTCATAGTTATCGTCTCCTTAAGTTACCATTTATATTTTTACACCAAAATAATAACATTCTTTACCGAATATGTCAACAATTAAAAAACTTTTTTGTATACTTTTTTTATATTTTTTCTCCATGTTTACAATACATTTTTATTTCACATTCCAAACACTTCGGTCTTCTTGCAATACACTTGTCTCTCCCTTGAAGAATTAAATAGTGTGAAAAATCTATCCAATACTCTTTAGGTACTATTTTCATTAAATCTTTTTCAATTTTTATTACATCCTGCTCATTAACTAGCCCTATTAAGTTACTCAACCTTCTCACATGGGTATCGACTGTTATTCCATCCGCCAGTCTCCAAATCTCTCCTCTAACCACATTGGCTGTTTTACGTCCGACACCTGCTAGACCAACCAATTCATCCATTTCTTTGGGAACCTGCCCATTATATTTTTCAAGAAGTTGCTGACTACACAACTTTATATTTTTAGCTTTATTTTTATAAAACCCCGTACTTTTTATCAATGTCTCTATCTCTTCTAATGGCATTTCAGCAAACTGTTCCGGCGTATTGACAGTTTTATACATATTTTCTGTTACAATATTAACTCTGACATCTGTGCACTGGGCAGATAATATAACAGCCACTAAAAGTTCAAATGGAGTTTTATAATCTAAAGCACATTTTGGATCTCCAAATTTCTTTTGTAAAATCTCTATTACTTTTAAAGCCCTTTCTTTTTTTCTCAAAATATCCTCCGCTATTCAAAAACTTTCATATATAAAAAATAATCAATGCCTCCATGTTCAATCTGACCTTTAAATTGAAATTCGGCCCTTTCAAAGCATAAAATTGATCTATCATTCTCTTCTAAAATATATGCTACAACGTACTTTAAATTTTGATATTTGAATCTCAATTCATCTATACTTGCATTCACTATTGTTGTAGAATAACCTTTTCCTCTTATACATTCAGCTAAATACAAGGAAATCTCTGTACCTTCAAAATCTTCGTCCAATTGAAACTTTACATTTCCTAAGAAAGTTCCTTTTAAATCTTCGACAGTAAACATTGCATAATTAGGAGAAGCTATTAAAAATCTATACCATCTTTCATGATTTTTTCTTTGCTCTTCCTCATTATTTTTACAATATTTCTTTACATAGTTTAAATTAAGATGGTTATATATATTTTCTATGTCATCCGTCGTGGTTTCTCTTACTACTATCACTACTTTATAACAACCCTATTATATTTTTTCTTACCCTGTCTTAGCATCATAGCCCCATCTATAAACAAATCTTTTGTTATTAACATAGCAAAATCCGTTACTTTTTCATCATTTATAGTCAAACCGTTTTGTTGAACCAATCTTCTTCCTTCACTCTTTGTTTTTAGTAAGCCTAGTTCTACCATTAAATCAACTACACCTTTTCCCAAAACTTCCTCTGTCACTTCTGATGTTGGAACATTTGTTAAATCAAATCCACCTTGTTCAAATAGTGCCTCTGATGCTTGTTTTGCTTTTTCAGCTTCCTCTTCACCATGAACAATTTTCGTAACTTCATAAGCTAATACTTTTTTAGCTTCGTTTATTTCTGCTCCTTCCAATGATGAAAGTCTTCTAACTTCATCCATAGGTAAAAATGTCAACAGTGCTAAAGGTTGAGCTACATCTGCATCAGGAAGATTTCTCCAGTATTGATAAAAATCATATGGTGATGTTTTTTTAGGATCTAACCACAGTGCACCTTTCGCTGTTTTTCCCATTTTGTGTCCTTCACTATTAGTAAGTAGAGTACATGTCATTGCATAACTAGATTTTCTGTCTTTCTTTCTAATCAAATCTACCCCTGCAATCATATTAGACCACTGATCATCTCCGCCTAACTGCATAGTACATCCAAACTTTCTATTTAAAACCAAGAAATCATACCCCTGCATCAACATATAATTAAATTCTAAAAATGATAATCCTCCATTTTCCATTCTAGATTTAAAACACTCTGCAGATAACATTCTATTTACTGAAAATTGAGAACCTATGTCTCTTATAAAATCAATATAATTTAATCCTCTTAACCAATCAGCGTTATTTACTAATAGTGCCTTATCATCAGAAAAATCTATAAATTTCTCCATCTGCTTTTTTATAGACGCCACATTGTGAGCTATAATTTCATCTGTCATCATCTGTCTCATATCAGTTCTTCCACTCGGATCCCCTATTTGAGCAGTCCCTCCACCTATTAAAGCTATTGGTCTATGTCCATGTTGTTGCATATGTGACATAAACATCATAGCTATAAAGTGTCCTACGTGTAAGCTATCCGCTGTTGGATCAAATCCTATATAAAAAGTTACTTTTTCTTTTTCAAGTAACTCTTTTATCTCCTCTTCGTGAGTCATTTGTTTTATGTATCCACGATCTTTTAAAACTTCAAAAACATTTGACATTTTTATTTCCTCCATAATTTAATTTTATTTCTATTGTAACACAAAGGGTCCCTTTTTTAAAGATTTAATAAAAAAGAGAGACTCTCGAGTCTCTCTCCATATAAAATCAATCAATTACTTTGTTGTATTGTAAAATACTTCTATTCCTTTGTATTGAGCAACTGATCCCAATTCCTCTTCAATTCTTAACAGTTGATTGTACTTAGCCATTCTATCAGTTCTTGAAGTTGAACCAGTTTTAATCTGTCCTGCATTTGTTGCAACAGCGATATCAGCTATTGTAGCATCCTCTGTTTCTCCTGATCTATGAGAAACTACAGCTGTCATATTTGCTGTTTTAGCCATCTCAATAGCATCTAAAGTCTCAGTTAAAGTTCCAATTTGATTTAATTTAATTAAGATTGAGTTAGCAGCTTTCATTTCAATTCCTCTTGCTAATCTCTCAGTGTTAGTCACAAATAAATCGTCTCCAACAATTTGAATTTTCTTTCCAATCTTTGCAGTTAATTTTTGGAATCCTGCCCAGTCATTTTCTCCTAATCCATCTTCAATAGACTTAATTGGGTACTTCTCACATAATCCAGCATACCATTCAATCATCTCTTCAGTAGTTCTTACTACTCCATCTTCTCTTTTGAAGTGATACTCAAACGTTCCATCCTCTTTCTCTACACAAAACTCAGTCGCTGCCGCATCCAAAGCAAATGTGATATCTGTTCCTAACTCATATCCTGCCGCTTTTACAGCTTGAGAAATAATATCTAACGCTCCCTCTGTTCCATTGATCTTAGCTGGTGCGTATCCACCCTCATTTCCAACGTTTGTTGAATCTCCATTAGCTTTTAAAATTTTTCCTAAATGATGGAACACTTCACTTCCCATTCTCATAGCTTCTGCAAATGTTTTAGCTCCAACCGGTTGAATCATAAACTCTTGAACATCCACTGCAGAATCAGCATGGCTTCCTCCGTTTAATATGTTCATCATAGGTAAAGGTAACTCTTTAGCGTTAACTCCTCCTAAATATTTGTATAATGGTTGCCCTAAAGCCTCTGCTGCCGCCTTTGCTACTGCTAGAGAAACACCTAATATAGCATTTGCTCCCAATCTATCTTTATTTGGAGTTCCATCTAATTCAATCATAGCCTTATCGATAGCCACTTGATCAGTTGCATCCATACCAATCACTAACTCTTTAAGCTCAGTATTTACATGTTTTACTGCTTTTAAAACACCTTTTCCTAAGTATCTAGATTTATCCTCGTCTCTTAATTCTACTGCCTCATAAGCTCCTGTAGATGCTCCAGATGGAACTGCAGCTCTTCCCATAGCTCCACACTCTAATATTACGTCAACCTCAACTGTTGGGTTTCCTCTTGAATCAAGAATTTCTCTTCCTTTAACTTCAACTATTCTAGTCATTTGCTTTAAATCCTCCTTAGAATTTTATAAAAGTTTATACTTTAAAATTAAGTCTTAAATTTTATATAATGTTTACTTTACTTTGATTACTTTCATAGAGTTACTTGTTCCTGCTTTAAATACTTCTTCTCCACATGAAGCAACTATTATGTCTCCTGACTTAACAAGCCCTAATGATTTTGCTTTTGCTTCAGCTAAAAGGTAGAACTCCTCTAAATTTTTAGCTGTCATATCTAAACAAGGAATTACTCCTCTTGTTAATATCATCTGATTGTATGTCTTTTCATTATTTGTTATCGCCAATATAAACGCTTCTGGGAAATATCTTCTCAATGCAGTTGCCGATCTTCCAGATGCTGTTCCCGATACAATTAACTTAGCCCCTAATGTCTCTGCTACATCAACTGTTCCTCTAGCCATAGCTTCAGTTATAGTTACTCCATCCTCATTTTCTATGTCAAAAGCTACCAATGGGTCAGTTTTTTCAGCTATTTTTCTCATCACTGTCACAGCTTCAACTGGATATTTTCCTTTAGCTGTTTCTCCAGATAACATTATTGCATCTGTACCATCTAATATCGCGTTAGTTACATCTGTTGCCTCTGCTCTAGTCGGTCTTGGATTTTTTATCATTGAATCTAACATTTGTGTAGCTGTTATTACAACTTTTCCTGCTAAATTACATTTTTCTATCATCATCTTTTGCGCAAATGGAACCTCTTCTACAGGAATCTCTACTCCTAAATCTCCTCTAGCTACCATTATTCCATCAGATAATTCTAAAATTTCGTCAAAATTATCCAGACCTTCTTGATTTTCTATTTTAGAAATTATCTTTATTTTTTCTCCGCCATTAGCGTCTAGTACCTCTCTAACAGCTCTCACATCATCAGCTTTTCTAATAAATGATGCAGCCACAAAGTCTACATTCTGCTCACATCCAAACTTTAAATCTCCAATATCTTTTGGTGATAAAGCTGGTAGCTGAACTGAAACATTTGGTAAGTTAACACCTTTATTTTCTCCTAAGTCTCCATTATTTTTTACAATACATCTAACTTCGTTTCCAACGACCTCTTCAACTTCCATCTCAATCAACCCATCGTCAATTAAAACTATATTTCCTGCTTTTAAGTCATCTGTTAACCCTTTATATGTTACTGCGACTCTTGTAGAGTCTCCAACCACTGTCTCATCAGTAGTTATAGTAAATTTCTGTCCTGCTACTAAAGAAACATCATTTCCACCTGCTAATTTGATTGTTCTTATCTCTGGTCCTTTAGTGTCTAGTAATATAGCTCCATTGATTCCTGTATTTGCAATCGCTTGCTTTAAATTAATGATTCTTTGTCCATGTTCCTCATGGCTTCCATGAGAAAAGTTCATTCTCATAACGTTCATTCCAGCTTCTAGTAACTGTGACAATACCTCAACCGATTCCGTTTTTGGTCCTATTGTACACACTATTTTTGTTTTTTTCATAGTTCCCTCCTATAATGAGTTTTTAATCTATATTTTAATCTTTTACATCCCTATGTTTTGTATTCAAATTCTATCTAATATACTAGTTAAAGTCAAGAAAGTTAAATGTCTATTTTTTACCTTTTTTTGACTCTATTATTCCCACTTTTTTATAAGCTTTTTATTTTTTAGAGGTTTTTATAAAATAGTTCCTATAATTCTTCTTAATTTTTTTATATTTTCCTTTTTATTTTCAATAAAAAAGTCCTAGTTAAACTAGGACTTAATTTTAAACAAACAATGGTACTAAAACCAAAGAAACTATACTCATTAATTTTATCAATATATTTAAAGATGGTCCAGATGTATCTTTGAATGGATCTCCAACAGTATCTCCTACAATAGCAGCTTTATGTCTATCCGATCCTTTACCATCACCTTTATATCCTGCCTCTATTTGCTTTTTAGCATTATCCCAAGCTCCACCAGCATTTGCCATCATAATCGCCATCAATATTCCTGTCACTAACGCTCCTGCCAACAATCCTCCCAGTGCTTCTGGTGACCATAGCCCTATTACTACAGGTGCTAAAACAGCTAATATTCCCGGTAATAACATCTCTTTCAGTGATGAATGTGTAGAAATTTCAACACATCTTTTGTAGTCTGGCTTTGTTTTTTTCTCCATGATTCCTGGAATTTCTCTAAATTGTCTTCTCACTTCCTCCACCATTTCCATAGCTGCTTTACCAACTGCAGTCATAGTTAAAGCAGAGAATAGGAATGTTAACATTCCACCTATAAATATTCCAACTATTACATCAGGATTTATTATATCAAGAGTAAGTACTTTTCCAGATAATTTTTGAATCGACTCCTTATAAGCAGCAAATAATGACAACGCCGTCAAAGCTGCTGATCCTATAGCAAATCCTTTTCCTACCGCTGCTGTTGAGTTTCCTACTGCATCTAATTTGTCTGTACATTCTCTAACTTCATGAGGTAGTTCAGACATCTCCGCAATACCACCTGCGTTATCTGCAACCGGTCCATAGGCATCAACTGCTACAACCATTCCTGTTGTCGATAACATTCCCACTGCCGCTATCGATATCCCATATAATCCTGCAAACTTATATGCCACTATAATCGCTATTGATATTATTATCATCGGTGCAACTGTCGATTCCATTCCCACAGCTAATCCCTCAATTATAGTTGTTGCTGGTCCTGTTTTTGCTGCATTTGCAATTCTATTTACCGCTTTTTTTCCAGTATCTGTATAAAGTCCTGTGAAGTAAGCTATCACTAGCCCTGCAACTAACCCTGCAACTATTGCCCAGAATACACCCATTGGTAAATTTAGATATTTAATAACCCCGTAAGAAGTTATCAAAGATAAAACTCCAGCTATTCTAGTTCCATTTTCAAGTTTATGATAAACTTCATCTGGATTCTCTGTTTTAACTGTCAATGTTGCGATTATTGATGCAATTATTCCGAGTGCAGCTATCATAATTGGAGCTAATAGATATTCTCTTGTTTCCATTGCATAACCAATAGCTAATGTTGCGATTATTGAGCCAACGTAAGATTCAAATAAATCTGCTCCCATTCCTGCAACGTCCCCTACGTTATCTCCCACATTATCCGCTATTGTAGCTGGGTTTCTCGGATCATCCTCTGGAATTCCAGCTTCAACTTTTCCTACTAAATCTGCTCCAACGTCAGCAGCTTTAGTGTAAATACCTCCTCCAACTCTAGCAAATAATGCTATAGATGAAGCTCCCATTCCAAAACCAGCTATAACATCTATATTCCAGTTAAATATTAAAATTAGTATTGTCAAACCTAACATACCTAGTCCAACAACTGAAAGTCCCATAACTGCTCCACCAGCAAAAGCCACATCTAACGCTTTAGATAGTCCCCCCTCTTTAGCTGCGATAGCCGTTCTTCCATTAGCTTTTGTTGCTATTCTCATACCTATATTTCCTGCTAAAGCTGATGTCAATGCTCCTATCACAAAAGTCAATGCCACCATTGGAGATAAAAATACTCCAAGTAAAACCGCTACTGCTGCAACAAACCAAATTAAAATTTTATATTCCGCCGAAAGAAAAGCCATTGCTCCTTCTCTGATTGCTTCTGTAATTTCAGCTACTCTCGGAATATTAATCTCATAACTTTGAACTTTCTTAGAATAAAAATATGCCGCAAATAGTGCTATAATTCCACCGAAAATTCCAAAATAGATCATTTGTTCCACTTTTAAAACCTCCCAGTATGTTTAATATGATTAAAGTATACGAGAAAGTTTAAGATATTTCAAGAAAAAATAAAGTTCTTTTTTTCTCTATATAAATTTACTTTTTATGAAATTTTAAATTTTCTGAAAGATAAATTTTATCATTTTTATCAACTATTAAAACATCTAAATCAGCCGTATTATTGGCTTTTTCTAAAACTTTTTCAATCGGCATCACAAAAAATGTTGTTGAATATAAGTCGGCTTCTAAAGAATCTTTATTCACAACTACTACCATTTTTTTATCTTCTACTGGATATTTTGTTTCTTTATCTAAAATATGATGATATCTTTTTCCATCTATTTCTACATAGGTTTGATAATCTCCCGAAACTCCCATACTCTGATTATTAAGCTCTATAATTCCAAGAATTTCCGAAGGGTTATTAGGGTTTTGAACTCCTATTTTCCACGGACTTCCATCTCCCTTGACACCTATAGCTTCTATACTCGATATAGCTGAAATGAAACCACTTTTTACTCCAGCTTCTCTCAATTTTTCACCAGCCTTTTTTACTGCATATCCCTTTAAAAAAGACCCTGTATCTATCTTTATGTTATCTCCATTAATAGCTATATCATTACCAGATATTTTAATTTGAGAAAAATCAACATTTTTTGCTGCTTCATCAAGTTCTTCTTTAGTTGGAATACTCGTTCTTGGAGGCACATCTTCTGAAAATCCCCAAACTGTCATTAAAGGTTCCATTGTTACATCATATTTACTATCAGATAATTCATAAGCTTTATTGACTTCATTCAATAAAAATACTCCCTCTTCATCAAAAGTTTCTTTTTTAAAAGTATTCAAATTATCTGTTAAGCTACCTTTCACTTTACTATTATACTTCGAATCAATTCTTTCTATTTCGATAAAAGCATCCGCAATAGATTGCTTTGCTATTTTTTCATTATTTGAAAAAATAGAGATCTTAAAGAAAGTTCCAAATGCAAATCTTTCATCATCTACCCTTTTTACTTTTTTTTCACAACCTAGAAATAACAAAAAAAGCAAAAAGAGTAGAAAAATATTTCTACTCTTACTCATTTACCAAATCCTCCACTTGCTCACCAAAAGTTATTTTTCCATCTATAATCTCTCTAAAAGTTTTCTTTACCACAGTATCTTTTTTAGAAACTTTTGTAAGTACTGGTGCTCCTTTTCCAATTTCTCTTGCTCTTTTTCCAGCAGTTATTGTCAATGTATATTTATTAGGTATTTTCTCTAATAGTTCGTCGTAAGTAATTACCTTTTTCATAAAATCCTCCTAATTTTTAGAATTTATAATTTTTATTAGCTCATCACATGATTTTTCAACAGTATGGTTAACAATTGTTATATCATAGTTTTTTTCATACTCTAACTCTTTTATTGAGTTTTTTAGTCTAAGCTGTATAGTCTCTTCACTATCTGTCTTTCTTCCTCTCAGTCTTCTCTCTAAATCTTCCATTGTTGGTGTTTTGAAGAATATCAGATGAGCATTTGGATAAACTGCTTTTACCTGAAGTCCTCCTTGAACATCTATCTCAAGAATTACATTCTCACCAGATGCTAATCTTGATTCCACTTCAGATTTTAAAGTTCCATAATAGTTAGTATGAACAGTTGCGTATTCTAAAAACTCATTATTTTCTATCTTATTTTTGAACTCCTCAACCGATAGAAAATAATAATCTCTTCCATGTAACTCTCCCTCTCTCGGAGCACGAGTTGTAGCTGAAGTTGCTAAATTAATACCTAGCTGTTTTCTAACTATTCTACATATTGTTGACTTTCCAGCACCACTTGGTCCTGATACAATAAATAGTTCACCCTTTTTCATTTTTATTCTCCTTTATTCAATATTTAGAGCTTGTTCTCTAATTTTTTCTATCTCATTTTTACACTCTACAATTAATTTTGAAATATCATATAAATTACACTTTACTCCTGAAGTATTCAACTCTCTAAAAATCTCTTGAAGAATAAAATCAATTTTTTTTCCTATACCCGCATTTAAAGAATCTAACTCTATTTTTAATTGAGTTAAATGACTTTCCAATCTGGAAATTTCTTCTGAAATATCAGATTTATCTGTAAATAAAAGAATTTCTCTTAAAAGAGATTCATCATTAAACTCTACATCACTTATTTTAGACAGCCTTTCTAAAAGCTTCTCTCTATAATTTATAACAATATTTTCTTTTAATTTTTTTATTTCATGAACATTATTTTCTATAACATCAATACATTGTAAAAAATAATTTTTCATTCTAGTTCCTTCAGCTTCTTTCATCTCAATAAAAGAATCCAGTAACAAGTGGAGATTTTTTACTACAAAACTTTCATATTCTTTCTCATCTATCTCTAAATCATTTCTTTTAATGACAGTTAGGTTCTTAACTAATAAATCAAGTTTATTACTAAACTTTTCTTTATATTCATTCTCCATAGCATTTAAAACTTTCAAATAAGAAGCTGTTACATTTTTATCGTATTCAAATAAATTATCAACTTCTCTTTTATCTTGAAATTCAATTTTTAAATCTATACTTCCTCTTGTGACTCTAGAAGCAACCTCTGTTCTGATTTTATTTTCCAAAAAATTTAGTATGTGAGGTGATTTTATTTTTAAATTTAAATTCTTATTATTAACACTTTTTATCTCTAAAGATATAGCATATTTTTCATTTTCAAAATATTCTTTAGAATATCCTGTCATACTTCTCATAACATCAACCTCTCCAAATAAAATGCTAAAATAGGCGACAAAGTCGCCTATTTTATTAATCCTCTATCTCAACCGGAACTATGTTCTTATAAGCTTTGTATCCAGTTCCAGCTGGAATCTTTTTACCTATAATTACATTCTCTTTAAGTCCCTCTAAGTAGTCCTCTTTACCTTCTATTGCTGCATTCGAAAGTACTTTTGTAGTCTCTTGGAATGATGCTGCCGATATGAAACTTCCAGTATTTACAGCTGCTTTTGTGATACCTTGAATAACAGGTTCATATTTAATCTCTGCTTTTCCTTCAGCTCTCAATCTGTTATTTTCTAGTTCAACAACTCTCTTCTCTACAACTTCATCCTCTAGGAATAATGAAGCTCCAGATTCTACTATTCTAACTTTCTTAAACATCTGTTTAACAATAATTTCTATATGTTTATCGTTTACAGTAACTCCTTGGTCTCTATATACCTGTTGTACAGATTCTAGTATAAACTGCTCTGCTGCAACTAATCCTTTGATATTTAGAACATCAAATGGTGATATAGCTCCATCCGTTATTTTATCTCCAGCTTTAATCAACATTCCATCTGTTACAACTAAATGTTCACCAACTGGTGCCAGATATTCTTTAAAGTTTTCAGAATCAGAAGTAGATCTTATGATTATTACCCTCATACCTTTCTTCTTTCTTCCTGTTACTTCAACTTTTCCATCTATTTCTGATAAAATAGCTTTTCCTTTAGGATTTCTAGCTTCAAATAGCTCTTGAATTCTCGGAAGACCTCCAGTGATATCTTTCGTTCCTTCTCCCTCTTTAATGATTTTTGCTATAATCTGTCCTGTTCTTACAGACTCGCCCTCTCTGACCATTAAGTATGCTCCAAATGGTATCGAGTAACTTTCCTTCGCAGTTCCATCCTCATCAAATATAACTACTCTTGGGTTTGAATCTCCAGACTCTACAGTTTTTATAGCCATATATTCTGTAACATTATACTTTTCGTCAAAGTTTTCTTTTACATATAACTCTCTATATTCAATTCTTCCATCTTGGTTTGCAATAATAGGAATATGATATGGATCGAATGTTACTAAAACATCTCCCGGTTTTGCTTCCTGTCCTTCTTCAACTTTTAAAATAGATCCAGAAGCAATCTCGTAATCATAGTTTCCTATTAAAATTTTAGCTGATTGAGAAACAACAATTTTTTCTTGCGTTTCTTGATTTTCTAGAATTTTTATATCTTTAAATATTATTTTTCCAGTGTTTTCAGCTTTGATACTTGTTGCAGCAGCTGTGGCTGTGGCAACTCCTCCAGTATGGAATGTTCTCATTGTAAGCTGTGTACCAGGTTCTCCGATTGATTGAGCTGCTATAACTCCAACCGCTTCTCCTAACAATATCTCTTTATGATTAGCTAAGTCCATTCCATAACACTTTTGACAAACCCCTTTTTCAAGGTCACACGTCAACGGAGATCTTATTTTTATTTTCTTTATCTCTAATTCTGTAATTCTAGCGATTTGCTCTTTCGTGAACATCTCATTTCTTCTAGCAATTACTTCACCTTCGTACACTACATCTTCTGCAGGAACTCTACCTATCAATCTTTCCGATAACTTCTCAATTACTTGTCCATCCGAAACTAGCTCTGCTACCTCAATACCTTCGTGAGTTCCACAGTCGATTGAGTTTACGATAACCTCATGTGATATATCAACTAGTCTTCTTGTTAAATATCCTGAATCGGCAGTTCTTAGTGCCGTATCAGCTAGACCTTTTCTAGCTCCATGTGATGACATGAAGAACTCTAATACTGTTAGCCCTTCTCTAAAGTTCGCTTTAATTGGAACCTCGATAATTCTACCTTGCGTATCTGCCATATTTCCTCTCATTGCCGCAAGCTGTCTCATCTGTGCAATCGATCCTCTGGCTCCAGAGTTCGCCATCATATAAACTGGATTAAATTGATCTAGTCCACTCATCATTGCATCAGTTACTTTAGCTGTTGTTTCTGACCAAAGAGCTACAGTTTTTCTATATCTCTCTTCGTTTATGATTTTTCCAGCTTTATAGTCCGCTTCAATTTCTGCAACCTTTTGATCTGCCTCTTCCAATATTGATTTTTTAGTTTCTGGAATCTCTAAATCCTCAATACCAACTGAAACTCCAGCAAATGTTGCATAGTGGTATCCAAAGTTTTTGATATCATTTATTAGCTCTGCAGTTTTAGTAAATCCATGCATTTCATATAATTTACCTATAAGTTTCTTTAACTGAGACTTTCCAAATGTTACATCATATTGTTTATTCACTTCAGGTAACATCTCATTAAACATAATTCTACCTGCCGTAGTTTTAACCATTTTACCATCAATTCTAACATTTACAACAGCATGAGTGTCAAGAATACCTCTGTCATAAGCTGTTAAAACTTGCTCTTTATTAGAGAACGACTTACCTTCTCCTTTTGCACCGGCTCTATCTTTTGTCATATAGAAACATCCCATAACCATATCTTGAGATGGTACAGCTATCGGTTCTCCATTCGAAGGAGATATGATATTATTTGGAGCTAACATAAGAAGTTTTGCTTCCATTATAGCCTCTGGTGATAACATTAAGTGAACTGCCATCTGGTCCCCATCAAAGTCCGCGTTAAACGCTGAACATACTAATGGATGCAGTCTTATTGCTTTTCCTTCTATCAACACAGGTTCAAAAGCTTGTATTGATAATCTATGTAAAGTTGGAGCTCTGTTTAGTAAAACTGGGTGATCTTGGATAACATCCTCGATTACATCCCAAACTTTATCATCTGCATCTTCAACTAATTTTTTAGCAGTTTTTATGTTAGAAGCTAACTCTCTTTTTACCAACTCTCTCATTATGAAAGGTTTGTATAACTCAAGAGCCATCTTTTTAGGAATTCCACATTGATGCATTTTTAGCGAAGGTCCCACAACAATAACCGATCTTGCAGAGTAATCTACTCTTTTTCCAAGTAGGTTTTGTCTAAATCTACCTTGTTTTCCCTTTAACATATCAGAAAGTGATTTTAACTCTCTGTTATTTTGAGCAACAACTGGCTTTCCTCTTCTTCCGTTATCAATTAGAGCGTCAACTGCTTCTTGAAGCATTCTTTTCTCATTTTTTACAACAATTTCTGGAGCTTTTATTTCCAAAAGTCTCTTTAATCTATTGTTTCTATTGATAACTCTTCTATATAAATCATTTAAGTCAGAAGTAGCAAATCGTCCACCATCCAATTGAACCATTGGTCTTAAATCCGCTGGAATCACTGGAACATTCTTTAAAATCATCCATTGTGGTAGGTTACCAGATGCTATAAAATCTCTAGTTATTTTTAATCTCTTAACTAATTTTTTTCTTTTTTGTGCAGAATTTACATCTTCAAGTTCTTTTTCTAACTCTATTCTTAACTCTTCTAAATCTATCATTTCTAATAATTTTAAAATAGCCTCTGCTCCCATTTTTGCTTCAAATTGTTTTCCGTACATCTGCTTATATAGCTTGTACTCTTTTTCAGTTATGATTTTACCAATTTTTAAAGTCGGTTCTTCACTAGCCGTTACTATGTATCTAGCAAAATATAAAACTGATTCTAACTCTTTTGGAGAAATTCCTAAAATAAGAGACATCTTATTTGGAGTTCCTTTAGAATACCAAATATGAGCTACTGGGGCAGCCAATGCTATGTGCCCCATTCTTTCTCTTCTCACTTTAGACTTAGTTACTTCCACTCCACATTTCTCACAAACTAGTCCTTTGTATCTCATTCTTTTATATTTTCCACAAGAACATTCCCAATCTTTCGACGGTCCGAATATTCTTTCACAGAACAATCCATCCATCTCTGGATTTAATGTTCTATAGTTTATTGTTTCAGGTTTCGTAACTTCTCCGTACGACCACTCTTCTATCTTCTCTGGAGAAGCTAGTTTAATTCTAATCTTCTCAAAACTTTTAATTCCCATATTAAATACAAAGCCTCCTTAAATGAGATAAAGCTTTCATCTATCATCATATTCAATTTTACTTAAATTTAGTTTATTTGGTCAGATAAAGAAAACTCAACGATTGTTTCGTCTTTTCCTAACTCTTCGTTAACATTAATTAACTCATTGTCAGAATCAAAAAGTTCTACATCTAGTGCTAATGCTTGGAACTCTTTTAATAAAACCTTAAATGACTCTGGTAAATCTGCCTCTGGCATCTCTTCACCTTTTACAATTGCTTCATAAGTTTTTGTTCTACCTGTTACATCATCAGACTTAACTGTCAACATTTCTTGAAGAATATTTGAAGCTCCGTAAGCCTCTAAAGCCCAAACCTCCATCTCTCCAAGTCTTTGTCCTCCAAATTGTGCTTTTCCTCCAAGAGGTTGCTGTGTTACCAATGAATAAGGACCAATTGCTCTTGCGTGCATCTTATCTTCAACAAGGTGATGAAGCTTTAACATATACATTCTTCCAACTGTTACTGGATTATCAAACTTATCTCCAGTTCTTCCATCAAATAAAGTAACCTTACCTTTTCTTGGATATCCAGCTTTTTCTAAATAATCTTTTACTTGCTCTTCCGTTGCACCATCAAATACTGGAGTTGATAAATAAGTTCCACCATTTATTTTACCCATAGCCATTCCCAAATGAACCTCTAGAACCTGTCCAATATTCATACGTGAAGGAACTCCCAGTGGATTGATTACAACATCCAAGTGTGTACCATCCTCTAAAAATGGCATATCTTCTGCTGGTAACACTCTAGAAACAACACCTTTATTTCCGTGTCTTCCTGACATTTTATCTCCAACAGTTATTTTTCTCTTTTCAGCAATAAATACTCTTATCGATCTGTTTACTCCAGCTTTTAACTCGTCCCCATTTTCTCTTGATAACTCAAGAACTTCAACAACTGTTCCCTTTGATCCATGAGGCATTTTTAATGATGTATCCCTTACATCTCTTGCTTTCTCTCCAAAGATAGCTCTTAAAAGCTTCTCTTCTGCTGGTGGCTCTGATTCACCTTTAGGAGCAGTTTTTCCTACTAGGATATCCCCTGGTCCAACTTCTGATCCAACAACAATTATACCTCTTGAATCTAAATTCTTTAATGCTTCCTCAGAGACATTTGGTATCTCTCTTGTAATCTCTTCGTCACCCAATTTAGTATTTCTAGCTTCTATTTCATATTCCTCTATGTGTATAGATGTAAATACGTCGTCTTTTCTTAATCTATCAGATATAAGAATCGCATCCTCGTAGTTATATCCTTCCCAAGGCATAAATGCCATCAGAATATTTCTTCCTAGAGCTAAATCTCCACCTTTTGTTGCAGGTCCATCAGCAATTACTTGTCCTAATTCTACTTCTTGTCCTAAGTCAACTAATGGCGTTTGATGTAAACACATTGCTTGGTTTGATCTTTCAAAGTTTAATAGTCTATGTCTGTAAGATTTCCCTTCTGCATCTTCTACTACAATTTCTTTTGCATCTACGTAAACAACTTTACCTTTTACTTTAGCTGAAATTACTGCTCCTGAATCTACTGCAACTTTTCTTTCAAGTCCAGTTCCAATAAATGGGGCTTCTGTTCTTAGTAATGGTACAGCCTGTCTTTGCATGTTTGATCCCATCAGTGCTCTGTTGGCGTCATCATGCTCAAGGAATGGTATTAATCCTGCTGAAACTGATACAACTTGTTTAGGTGAAACATCTAAATAATGAACTTTCTCTCCTGAAATATTTACTATTTCATGTCCATATCTACATACAACATCTCCTAAAAGTTCTCCATTTTCACCAAGTTTTGTATCCGCCTGAGCTATGAATAATCCTTCCTCTTCATCTGCTGCTAAATAATGAATATCGTCAAAGTTTGCAATTCCATTCTCTACTTTAACATATGGAGTTTCAATAAATCCGTATGAATTTACTTTAGCATATATAGCTAAAGATCCTATTAGTCCAATGTTTGGACCCTCTGGAGTTTCTATAGGACAAATTCTTCCATAGTGTGAATCATGAACGTCTCTAACCTCAAATCCTGCTCTTTCTCTTGAAAGTCCTCCAGGTCCTAGTGCTGATATTCTTCTTTTATGTGTTAATTCAGCAAGTGGATTTGATTGGTCCATAAATTGTGATAGTTGTCCTGATCCAAAGAAGTCCAATACTAAAGCATTTAATGGTCTAGTATTCAACAGAGATTGTGGTGTTAATGTTTCAACATCTTGAATCGTCATCTTTTCTTTTACCATTTTACCCATCTTAGAAAGTCCTGCTTTAATTTGCATTAATAGCAGCTCTCCAACACCTCTAACCCTTCTATTAGATAGGTTGTCAATATCATCTGTATGTCCTTTTCCGTTGTTTAGGCTTATTACATATTTTATTGTTGCAATTACATCCTCTTTAGTTAGTAAAATTTCATCCTCTGGAAGATTTAATTTCAATCTTTTATTCATTTTATATCTTCCAACAGGCTCTAAGTCATATCTTTGAGGATTAAAGAACATCTGCTTTATCAAAGATCTAGCTGAATCAATAGTCACTAAATCTCCGGGTCTTAATTTTTTAAATACCTCAGTTACAGCTTCTTCTTTTGTGTCACCAGTATCGTTTACTATTGTATTTGCAAACACTTTATCTTCGGGCTTTACTTCCCAAATTAAAATATTTTCTATTCTTAAGTCCACTAAATCAAATATAACAGCCTCTGTTATCAGTTGCTTAGTTTCAAATAAAATTTCTCCAGTTTCCTCATTAAAGACATCCTCTTTAATGAAACTTCCTTCGATTCTTGTTTTAAGAACACTAATTAATTCCTCTTTATTCGAATATCTTGAGTAATACTCAGATAAATTAATCTCTTTTTCATCTAAAAACTCATCCATAATCTCTTCATTCGTATCGAAGAAATCAACTGCTTTCAAGAATACAGTTGCTAAAACTTTTTTCTTTCTATCAATTTTTACACTTAGAAAATCATTTTTATCCGTTTCAAACTCTAACCAAGTTCCTTTGTAAGGAATAATTTTTCCAGAGAAAAGATCTTTTCCTGTTTGAATATTAACCTCTTTATTAAATGATACTCCTGGAGATCTATGTAACTGTGATACCACAACTCTCTCAGCACCATTTATTATAAATGTTCCTCTTTCAGTCATCAAAGGAACTTCTCCAAAATAAACCAGTGTTTCTTGGATTTCATTTCCGCTTTTTTTATTAGTAAGTCTCAATCTTACTTTTAAAGAAGCCGAATAAGTCTTCCCTCTTTTCTTACATTCTAGCTCATCATTCAATGGAGCTTCCGCTTCATGTAACTCATAAGAAACATACTCTAATTTTATATCTCCATTTGAAGATTCAACAGGGAATATTTCTCTAAAAGCAGATTCAAGCCCCTTATCTTTTCTGTTAAGTGGAGCCTCCTTAGCTTGTAGAAAATCTTCATAGGAATCCAGTTGGAACTCTAAAAAATGAGGCATGGTACCTCTTTCTTCGATTCTTCCAAAATTCAATCTTTCAACGAGTTTCCCCATCAATTCACACTCCTTACTATTTCATATAGTGATCAATACCTAATCTTTGGAAAATAAAAGCTTTTTATTTTCAAAAGATTAAGTATTAACTAACTTTTAATAGATTATTTAATAATTTTCATTATAATGAGTAAAAAGGCACCCATTAGAGTGCCTATTTTTTTTATTTAAGTATAACTAGTTGCTTATGCAACTTTGTAAAGGGGTATTACTTAACCTCTACTGCAGCTCCAGCTTCAGTTAATTTTGCTTTTACAGCTTCAGCTTCGTCTTTAGAAACTCCCTCTTTTAATGTTCCACCGTTATCTACTAACTCTTTAGCTTCTTTTAATCCTAATCCAGTAATTGCTCTTACCTCTTTGATTACAGCTATTTTGTTAGCTCCTGCAGAAGTTAAAACTACATCAAACTCAGTTTTCTCCTCTACAGCTGGTCCTTCAGCAGCAGCTACAGCTACTGGTGCAGCAGCAGTAACACCGAAGTGCTCCTCTAAAGCTGTTACTAATTCTCTTAATTCTAATACCGACATAGCTTCTAAGTCAGCTATGAATTGCTCTTTATTGAATGCCATTATAAATCCTCCTTAAAATTTTCTTAATTTTCTTCTTTTTATTAAATCAATAATACTCTAAAATCAACGTGCGATTACTCAGCAGCTGCTTCTTTTTTTTCAGCGATTGCCACAGTTGCGTAAGCAAGTTTTCTAACCGGTCCAAGCATTCCGTTAAGAAGCATAGAAAGAAGTTGCTCTCTAGAAGGTAACTTAGCTAATGCTACTACCTCTGAAGCTTCAACTCTCTTACCAGTTAATACTCCACCTTTTATAGTGAATATAGTTTTCTTAGCTTTTGCATTTGCTTTTGCTTGAGCCGCTTCTACATCGTAAACTACTTTTGCTGGAGTTACTGGATCAGCATATCCGAATGCAAATGCAGTAGTCCCCTCTAGTAAATCATCGAATTTATCAGCGATACCAGCCTCAGCTAGTGCTATTTTGAACAGTCTGTTCTTAGCAACTAAGTACTCAGCACCGTTTTCTCTCATTTGTTTTCTTAACTCAGTCTCTTGATTAACTTTAAGACCTTGATAGTCAACTAAAACGATTGATTGAGCTTTAGAAATTTTTTCAACTAATTCAGCTACAAGTTCCTTTTTTAATTGAGTTGCCATTATTGATTCACCTCCTCTTTTACTCTAAAATTACCTCCGCTCCAAGGTAGGAACGGAGGTTCAAAATCTAACTATTGAGGTTAGTGAATACCTTCTTCCAACCTCGGTAGGATATTTAAGACTTGCGTCACCTACGGTCTTTGGTTTGGATCTATATTTAATTATTTATCCAACTTTTTAAGCCATAATTTTACAACTTTATAATTATAACACATAATTTAAATTTTTGCAAATATTAATTAAGCATTTTTTGCAACTAAAACTGGATCCATTTTAACTCCTGGTCCCATTGTTAAAGAAACTGCAACAGTTCTTAAGTATTGACCTTTAGATGCAGACGGCTTAAGTCTTACAATCTCATTGATAAACGCTGTAAAGTTCTCTAATAAAGCTTCTTCAGAAAAATCAGCTTTACCAATTGGTGCGTGGATCGATCCTAACTTGTCTACTCTAAATGCAAGTTTTCCTTTCTTGAACTCAGATACTGCCGTTGCGATATCTGGTGTAACTGTTCCTGATTTAGGGTTAGGCATTAAACCTTTAGTTCCTAATACTCTTCCTAATCTTCCTAATTTAGGCATCATGTCTGGAGTTGCGATTACGATATCGAAGTCAAACCAACCTTGTTGAATTTTTTCGATATACTCTTCCGCTCCAGCGTAGTCTGCTCCAGCCTCTAAAGCTTTCTCTATGTTAGCTCCTGAAGTTATTGCTAAAATTTTAACTGTTTTTCCTGTTCCATGTGGAAGTACAACAGTACCTCTAACTTGTTGATCTGCATGTCTAGGATCCACTCCTAATCTCAATGCAATTTCAACTGTTTCTACGAAGTTAGCTGTTCTTGTCTTTTTTACAAGTTCTAAAGCTTCTTTAACCTCATATAGTCTTCCTTGCTCAACTAATTTAGCTATTTCTAGGTATTTTTTACCTTTTTTATTTGCCATTGAAAATTTCCTCCTCCTGTGGTTAAACGGATATTATATCCTACCACTTAATATCACATAAATAAGAATTGACTTTTAATTAGTCCTCTATTTTAATTCCCATTGATCTAGCTGATCCAGCTATTATGTTCATAGCAGCTTCTATTGATCCAGCATTTAAGTCTGGCATCTTAGTTTCAGCAATCTCTCTTAATTTAGCTGTAGTAATTTTTCCAGCTACATCTTTTTTTGAATTTTGTGCTCCAGATTGAATTCCAGCTGCTTTTTTTAATAAATCAGACGCCGGTGGAGTTTTCAAGATAAATGTGAAAGATCTGTCGTTATAAACAGAGATTTCAACTGGAATAATCCATCCTGCTTTATCTTGTGTTTTTGCATTGAACGCTTTACAGAATTCCATGATGTTAACTCCGTGTTGTCCTAATGCTGGTCCTACTGGTGGAGCAGGGTTAGCTTTTCCAGCAGGTAATTGTAGTTTTATTAATCCGATTACTTCTTTTGCCATTGTTTAAATTACACCTCCATAAAATTGTGGTATTGATCTTACAATCTCCCACTGACTTAAATCAATTAAGCCTTTTCTACACTATTAAGGTCAACTTCAATAGGAGTCATTCTTCCAAACATCTCCATCATCACCTTAACTTTTCTATGTTCCATATCGATTTCTGCAACTTTTCCCTCTTGATTTTCAAATCCTTCGGATAGAAGTTTTACATAGTCTCCCACTTCATAGTCAACTTTTATAACTTCCTTTATTGCTTTCTCATCCTCATCATTTTTGTATCCTATAACAGAGAAGATGTTTTCAACTTCCTCATCTTCCATTGGAATTGGATCAGATCCCACTCCAACAAATCCTGTCACACCATTAGTATTTCTAACAACGTACCAAGCCTCAGAGTCCACTCTAAAGTTGATTCCATCTCCACTTTCCTCTCTAGTAGCTTCCATTTCTAGCATAACATACCCTGGAAATAGTTTTCTTGAAATAACTTTTTTCTTTCCTCTTCTCTCTTCGATAGTTTCCTCTTCAGGAACTAAAACTTTAGTTACTATATTAGATAATCCCAAAGTTTCTATCTTTTGTTCTAAGTCCGTTTTAACTTTTTTCTCATACCCCGAATAAGTATGAATCATAAACCATTTTTTCACTAAGCTTTTTTCCATTTTATCCTCCAAAGAGAGATACAAGCATCTTTAAAAGTCTTGAAGCAATTATATCGAAAACTCCTAAGTATATTCCTAAAAATACACTCATAGCAACAACCCAACTAGTTGCCGCAACAATCTCTTTTCTTCTAGGCCACTGAACCTTAGAATACTCTCTTCTCACATCATTAATTAGTCCCATTTTGCACCACCAATAATTTTAATTTATAAAAAAAATGGCAGGTCAAGAGGGAATCGAACCCCCAACCCTCGGTTTTGGAGACCGATGCTCTGCCAATTGAGCCATTGACCTGCATGTTGTTGCAAATTGAATTACTTCAAATAATTAACCAAGAAGCCTTAAAGCTTCTTAAATTAAGAATTATTTTTTAGTTTCTTTATGTAATGTTACTTTTTTGTCCCATTTACAGTATTTATTTAATTCTAATCTTTCAGTAGTGTTCTTCTTATTCTTTGAAGTACTGTAGTTTCTTCTTTTACACTCTGTACACTCTAATTGAATATTTACTCTCACTCTTTACACCTCCACTCATCTAACGGATATCACAAATCCTCCCATACATTATAGCTTCTTGTATGGTAAACAAGAGTTTCCTTATTTATTGCTTTCTTTTTAAGACATAGATGATAATACCACTTTTTTCTATTTTTGTCAACAATTTTTTCTTTACTCCAAAATAAAAAAAGATTGGCAACTTCCTATCCTCCCAGGGGGCTGCCCCCCAAGTACTTTCAGCGTTTATGGGCTTAACTTCCAGGTTCGAAATGTTACTGGGTGTACCTCCATAGCTATCGTTGCCA